>DATCEN010000134.1:0-3351 GCA_036510015.1 Aestuariivirga sp. | reverse complement strand
TGGGCTTTGGCCCTTCCGTGTTAGGGTTTCTCCAATGCCGCAAATAATGCGGGTTTTGGGGATGTCATGCAGAGAATACCAACAAGTGCAGTGCGGGCTGGAGATGATTTAGATCTTCCGGGGCAAGATGAAAAACAAGCGGCATTGCGCTTCATTCTCGATGCGTGGGAAGAGGCGATCTATGAGGGCCTGGACCCTGATTGCATTGCAACGGCAGCAATTTTTGCGGCGCTGTCTGACATGATTGCCACTTATGGCGAAGAGCCAGTAGCGGTATTGTGTGAGCGCCTGCCAGAACGCATTCGCAACGGCGAGTTTACAGTTCAGCGTACGAAGAACTAACCCCAGATTTAGCGGTTCACATCCACCACAATGCGGCCGCGTACTTTTCCGGCCACGATGTCTTCGGCATAGCGTTGGATATCTGACAGCGCCACTTTAGTGGTGAGGCTGGCCAGCTTGGCGCGGTCCAAATCAATGCTCAACCTTGCCCAAGCTTTTTCGCGCAATGGGTTTGGGGTTGTCACGGAATTTATGCCGATCAAGCGCACACCGCGCAGAATAAAAGGCGCAACTGAAGTTGGCAAATCCATGCCCTGAGCAAGCCCACAAGCTGCAACGCTGCCCTCAGGCATGATCTGCGACAGGACATTAGCCAGTGTTGTTGAACCAACGCTATCAATCGCTGCGGCCCAGCGCGCTTTGGCCAAGGCTTTGACCGGCGTGTTCAATTCAGCGGCATTGATGACAGAGGTTGCACCAAGGCTTTTGAGGAAAGGTTCTTCCTCCATGCGGCGGGTTGAGGCCACGACTTTGTAACCGAGTTCGGCCAACAACAACACAGATACAGCACCAACCCCACCTGCAGCACCTGTCACCAATACTTCGCCGCCTGCCGGCGTTACACCTTGTTCTTCTAACGCGATAACGCAGC
The DNA here is from genome assembly GCA_036510015.1 of Aestuariivirga sp. GTDB lineage: Bacteria > Pseudomonadota > Alphaproteobacteria > Rhizobiales > Aestuariivirgaceae > Aestuariivirga. Next base: position 2,417 of record DATCEN010000134.1, on the reverse strand, counting down.
GCATGGCAGTAAAGCCCGCCACGCCAACTGCCATGGCCTCTTCAGCGCTCCAGCCCTTGGGCAGGCGGATCAGCCAATCACTTTTCACACGGGCCATTTGCGCGAAGCCGCCGTGGTGGCCCTCACCCACGCCCCAACCTTGCAGCAGCACTTGGTCGCCCGCCTTGAAACGTGCGCTATCTGAATGTGTTACTGTGCCGGCAAAATCCACGCCGGGGATCATCGGAAATTGGCGGATGATCGGGCCTTTGCCAGTAATGGCCAGACCATCTTTATAATTCAGTGAGGAATGGGAAATGCGCACCGTGACATCACCTGCCATCAACTGGCTTTCGTCCATCTCAGTGATTGCTGCACTTTGCCCGGTTTCGGTTTTTGACACGAGAAGCGCGCGAAATTTTTGCATATTAAAACCTTACCGCTTCGCCGAATGCTTTTGGTGCTAATTCATTTTGCCACATGACACGATGCCCGCGCACGAAAGTGCCCACGGGCCAGCCTTGCACTTTCTTACCGTCATAAGGCGTCCAATCAGACCGGCTCTGTATCCAGCCATTGGTTATGGTCTCGCGACGTTTCATATCCACCACAGTGAAATCGGCATCATAGCCAAGTGCTAAGCGACCTTTGTTGCGCAGATTGAATATGCGCTGCGGGCCATGCGCAGTGAGATCAACAAAGCGTTGCAAGCTGAGGCGACCCTCATTCACGTGGTTCAACATGATGGGCACAAGGGTTTGCACACCGGTCATGCCCGATGGTGATTGCGGATAGAGTTTGGCTTTCTCTTCCAGGGTGTGAGGCGCATGGTCCGATCCTAGAACATCCACCAAGCCATTGTTGATGGCAGCCCACAAAGCCTCACGGTGGTGTTTTTCACGAACCGGTGGGTTCATCTGTAATTTTGTGCCGAGCGTGGCGTAGTCATCAGCTGACAATGTGAGATGGTGGGGCGTGGCCTCAACCGTCGCCACATCGCGCGCATCACCCAGCAGTGGCAATTCTTCGGCGGTGGAAATATGCAGGATGTGAATTCGCTTGTTATGCTTTTGGGCTAATTTGATGAGGCGCTTGGTGGAGATGACAGCGGCTTCTACATCGCGCCAAATATGATGCGACGATGGATCCCCTGCGCGCTGGTAGGAAACATGTGCCCGAAGACGCGCTTCATCCTCGGAATGGAACGCGGCGCGGCGGCTGAGATGAGAAATGATTGCTTCCAACCCCGCTTCATCTTCTACCAACAAATCCCCGGTTGAAGAGCCTGCAAAAACTTTTATGCCAGCCGAGGCAGTCAAGTTTTCCAGTGCATTGATCTCAGAAACATTTTCGCGCGTGCCGCCCATATAAAAAGCGAAATCGCAGAACATGCGGTGATGGGCGCGCGAAACTTTATCAGCCAACGCGGCGGCGGAAGTGGTTACCGGCTTGGTGTTGGGCATTTCAAAAACTGCGGTGACGCCGCCAGCAACGGCAGAGCGACTGCCGGTTTCCAAATCTTCCTTGTGAGTGAGACCGGGTTCACGGAAGTGAACTTGGCTGTCAATCACACCTGGAAGAATATGCAGATTGCGACAATCCAATTCTTCTTTTGCTTGAAAATCCGACACATCGCCCAGACCAACAATGTGCCCGTGCGCAACCGCTATGCTACCTTCTGCAATGCCTGACGGCGTGGCGAGGGTTGCATTTCTGAGGATAAGATCAACTGTTGTGGCCATAGCCTTGCCTCACTGATGCCCATCCCGTAAACCGTCTCTCAGCCCATGGCAACTATGAACACATATGCTATTGAAACACTATCCAACCGCGCTGTCATTGAGCTGCGGGGCGTTGGAGTTTTATCCTTTCTACACAATATCTTAACGTGTTCTGTTGAGAATTTGATTCAGGGTGGTTTAGCTTATGGCGCGTTGCTTTCGCCACAAGGGAAAATTTTGCATGATGTGTTCATTCACCAAGCTGCTGAGTCTGTATTTTTAGATTGCGCCGTTGATCAGCGCGACGCACTTATTGCCAAGTTGAAGCTTTACCGACTGCGAGCCAAGTTTGAAATTATCTCGCGTGATGATTTGCATGTTGTGGTTGGCGGCGAAGGTGCGCTTGATATACGCCATGCGAGTCTTGGCAGCAGGATGATTGCGGATGCTGCTGCGATGGGAGAGGCGACAGCATATAATATACGACGTTTTGCCTTGGGTATTGCAGACAGCGATGAGATTGGCTCGGGTAAATTATTTCCGCATGAGGCGAATTTTGATCTGCTCCATGCGGTGGATTTCGCCAAGGGTTGCTACATTGGCCAAGAAGTTGTTTCACGCATGCAACACCGCAGCCTAGCGCGCAGCCGCGTCATGGCGCTGACATTTGAAAGTGATCAGCCTACGGATGAAATTCGCAATGGTGGCATATTGCTT
>DATCEN010000133.1:0-3071 GCA_036510015.1 Aestuariivirga sp. | reverse complement strand
TCGCGGCAGCGGCCTCGGCCTCATCTGGTGTAATATAACCTTGCGCAAGAGCAATCTCTTCAAGACATGCAATCTTGATACCCTGGCGCAATTCAATGGTTCGAACAAAAGAAGCCGCTTCATGCAGACTATCAAAAGTGCCGGTATCAAGCCAAGCAAAACCGCGGCCAAACCGTTCAACATTTAACTCACCTGCCTGAAGATAAATGCGGTTCAAGTCAGTAATCTCAAGCTCACCACGCGCCGATGGCTTAACGGATTTTGCCCGTTCGCAAACTTTGTTGTCGTAAATGTAGAGCCCTGTAACCGCCCAATTGGATTTTGGAACAGGTGGCTTTTCTTCAATTGTGAGTGCTTTGAAAGACTTGTCGAAACTCACCACGCCATAGCGTTCTGGATCTTTAACCTGATAGGCAAAAACTGTTGCGCCATGGCCAGCTTCGGCTTTGGCAATAGCGCGCGAGCAAATTTCACCAATACCAGGCCCGTAGAAAATATTATCCCCCAGGATCAGCGCCGCAGGTGCTTTTCCGATAAATTCTTCTCCGATCAGAAATGCTTCTGCCAGTCCACTTGGTGCAGCCTGCATGGCGTAAGTCAGGCGAGCGCCATATGATGATCCATCGCCCAAAGTCCGTTTGAACAACTCTTGCTCATCTGGTTTGGTGATAACCAAAACATCGCGGATGCCCCCCAGCAGCAAAACACTGAGCGGATAATAAATCATCGGCTTATCATAGATTGGCAAAAGTTGTTTTGAAACTGGAACAGTTGCGGGTCGCAAACGCGTACCAGCGCCGCCCGCCAGAATAATGCCCTTCATAATATTTGAGGCCTTCTCCCTAAATGTAGACTTTGTGAAACTCGTCAGTCAAGTTTGCACGGACATTTCCCACCACTTCCAATACATCAAAAAAGCTACGCAGCCTCTTGATTAAGCGCCTGAGTTGACGCTCGCTGCCATAAGCAAATGCCACACTCATATCGGTCTTGGCAACCAGAAGTTTCATGAGTTGGTCGCTGACACCAATCACATAAATTGCCGTTTGTTCATTTCTATTTTGGATCATTTTCTCAACTTGGGCAATGGCGTCTTTTGCATCCACAACGATTAATCGGCGTGGATGTCGAGTGAGCCGCAGAGCTGCCGCTTCAATATTTTTCATTTCTTCAGTTTGACAGAATCGCTGCACTTTAAGCGTTGATGACCAGCATTTTAAAAAAAACTTCGTGTCGCATTTCAATTTTCTTCGGCGCCTATTGCGCTTTAGCGCTACTTCCGAATTCAAAGTGATCAACTAGAAGGCGCGGATTGTAGATGCAACACAAACCAGATTCGCGAAGGCGCATAAGCTTCACCTACGCCGCCCAAAACTTCATATTGCCGTTGCGTAATGATTGCAAATACCCCAGGACAATAATCTACATCACGCTGAAATAATGCGCGCAGATCATCCTCTCGCTCATAACGCAGATAACCATTAGGGGTGCCATCTTGATAGATGATACAACCCGCTTCTTGCAGGCCGCCGCTGACATGGCGGACGCGTGCGCCCATCAAACCGCAATTGCCTTCTGCCTCAAATCGGTCAAGTACAGATGATAGACTGCCTTCTATTAATCGGGCATCGTTGTTGAGAAGCACGAGATATTGCCCCTACCAAGCGCAGCTCCGGTATTAACGCTATGGAAAAAACCCTGATTATGTGAATTCTTGTGCGCGTGAATGTTTTCAAAATATATCAACAATTCGGTCGTTTCATCTGTGCTGCCGTCGTCAATCACAATCACTTCCTAGGAACCATCCGCCACAGCTAATATCGACAGTAAACAAGCCAGTGTATGATGGGCACCATTGTAAACGGAATGATAAAACTGGCGCGGGGCTTATCGGTGGCAGGAAATGTATAGCGCCTGCCAGCGGCCAGAAACACTTTAAGCGCCCGCTTGCGAGCCGCTAAGGCGGGAGCCTTTACTAAGCCTGTCGTGCCTGCGGCAGCAACTATATAGTTTACCAAACGCGCAAACTTCACAGTTTAGCTCGCGCCAATTCAAGCACAAAATGGTTGATGCCGTCTTTCCAATGGGGCAGTGAAAGGCTAAAATTAGTGCGGAATTTTTCGGTACTAAGCCTCGAATTTAAAGGCCTTTTGGCTGGGGTTGGATATTCGACTGAGCTAATAGGTTTTATTTCCGGCACTTTTTGCAAAAGCCCTTGGGCTTTCGCTTGCTCGCATAAAAATATAGCCAATTCATACCAACTTGCCTCACCCCCAGCGACGAGATGATAAAGGCCAAAGGCGCTTGAGTCATCGCGTAATTTGAGTAACGCGTGGGTTGTAGCATCCGCCAGAAGAGGTGCACCCGTGGGAGCACCCATTTGATCGCTCACAACCGAAATCACATCGCGAGTGCTTGCAAGCCGCAAAATTGTTTTTGGAAAGTTTTTGCCATGCGCCGCATAAACCCATGAGGTTCTCAAAATAAGATGTCTCGCATTCTCAGCAGCAACCACCACATCTCCGGCTAGCTTACTTGCACCGTAATGGTTAAGTGGTGACGTAGAAGCAAACTCACTTCGAGGTTCACACCCCTCTCCATCAAAAACATAATCAGTTGAATAATGAATGATCGCAGCGCCTACCTTGGCGGCCACGCGAGCCAAAACGCCGGGCGCTTCCGCGTTCACGATAGTTGCATGTTCGCGCTCAGTCTCGGACTTGTCCACGGCAGTATAGCCAGCAGCATTGATCACCACATCGGGCACAAAATCTCGCACGCATTTTTCAATTCCAGCAAAATCACAAAGATCAAGCCGCATATTATCGCCATAGCCTGGGCAATACACTTCTGCGATAGGAGCAAGGGCGCGCTGAAGTTCAAAACCAACTTGGCCTGTTATACCTAATAAAATGACTCTCATGTCACGATCTGCACGATCTGAATGGGTTCAACTTTCCATATCAAAATCGCACCTTTAAGTAAAATTGTAAATCTCAACCTCTAAAGTGCCAAGTCTGTCACTACGGGTTTGCTGTTAAAACGCCTTCAAAACATTCCGATCTTCCAGT
>DATCEN010000132.1:0-4058 GCA_036510015.1 Aestuariivirga sp. | reverse complement strand
AAAATTGTAAAATGATTTGCTGAAATACGCTCTTATCCTATAATCGATTGCTGTTCCCGATATGGCATAGAGTATTGCAGTGGCGTGCGCAGCATCGTCAATAAATCCAGCAGATTTAAGCTTGGCGTTTAGTTCGCGTGCTAACTTGTTCAATTCAGGAAAGTTTGTATCAATGAAGATCCTAGTTCTGCTACCGGGACTTCTAATTTCTTGAGTGAGCGACATTTCTGTTTTCCTAGGCCAGGGAATTGCGAGGAATTAGACGCCGAAATTAATACGAACTATGTTTCCGGTGCGTTCCATTAAAACGCGAACTAAACTCAAACCGCCTTATGGTTCGCGTCAAACCACTGGTATTTGCCATTCTCTAACACGCAGTAACAGCCTTGCGGCGTTGGCAGGTGGGTGATGTCGACGCGCGGCATGTCGCAAATATAACCAATGAAGCAGCGCGCCATTGCTCCGTGAGAGACGATGAGGCTTGGGCCCTTCATGTCGCGTACGAAAGCATCAACCCGCGCCACGCCGTCAGCATAGGATTCACCGCCTTCGGGCTTCCAGTTATAATGCTCCACTTGGCCAATTGGATAGCCCGGTGAATGATGCATTTCGTCGATTGATTTTCCTTCCCAGATACCAAATTCCAATTCGCGCAAACGCACATCGGCTTTCACGGTGGTGAAATCTCTTGGTTGGGCCGCGCAAATAATTTGCATAGTGTGCGTCGCGCGGATTTGCGGTGAAGAGTAGAAATCAAAATTTCGCAGTTCAGGTTCCATGTCACGGAGTGCCTTCGCGATAGATTCAGCTTGTGCAATTCCCGTGGCGTTGAGGTCGTTATCCGCCGTGCTTTGAACCAAGCGCTGCAGGTTCCAATCGGTTTCACCATGGCGGATGAAATAGATCTTCGGAAATTCAGCCTTCATGCTTCTCCACTGACATATCAGGCGCTGAAGGATTTTTCATGCCGACGATATGATAGCCTGAATCCACATGCAGGATTTCGCCAGTCACACCGCGTGACAGATCAGACAACATATACATGCCTGAATCACCCACCTCTTCGATGGTTACAGTGCGCCGCAACGGTGAGTTATATTCGTTCCATTTTAAAATATAACGGAAGTCACCTATGCCGGAAGCGGCCAGCGTTTTGATCGGGCCCGCAGAAATGGCATTCACGCGAATATTCTTTTCGCCGAGGTCAGCTGCCATGTAACGCACGGAAGCTTCAAGGCCGGCTTTGGCTACACCCATCACATTGTAATGCGGCATCCATTTTTCAGCGCCGTAGTAAGTGAGGGTGAGAAGAGAACCGCCATCCGTCATGAGTTTTTCAGCGCGCTGGGCCACAGCGGTGAAAGAATAGATGGAGATGAACATGGTGTTCTTAAAATTTTCAGGTGAGGTGTCGACATAGCGCCCGGTCAATTCGTCCTTGTCGGAAAACCCGATGGCATGAACGACAAAGTCCAACTTACCCCATTTTTCTTTCAATACATCGAAGGTTGCATCAATCGAGGCCATGTCGCTCACATCGCAAGGCAGCACTATGGTGGAACCCACTTCGGCGGCCAGGGGTTCCACACGTTTTTTAGTGGCGTCGCCCTGATAGGTGAAGGCCAATTCTGCGCCATGGTCAGAGCAAGACTTCGCAATGCCCCAAGCGATAGACCGGCTGTTTGCCACGCCCATGATCAAGCCGCGTTTGCCAGCCATTATGCCTTTGTTTTCGCCCATTTTTACCTCAAGATTCTAATCAGGCGCCAATCAAAAGCCCGGAATGCCTCTTCGCATAGAAATTGTGCATTGGAAAGGGTTGAGGGATTGACAGTTGTATATCTCCCCTATATTTAACTAATAAGTTAATTAATGGATCGGTTAAATTAGGAGTAAGTGATGGAACAGAGCATCGAAAATATGGGATGGAAAACTGCAGCATTACTATTAGCGCGGTTCATCATGGCGGCGCTGTTTGCAATGGGGCTGGCGGGCAAGGTTGTTATGTCAGGCATGATGGCCGCCGAAATTGCCAAAGCGGGATTTCCGTTTCCCATGCTGTTGAACTGGCTGGCGGCCCTGTTTGAACTCGGCATGGTGCTGGCTTTCCTGACTGGAGCGTTTTTCCGTGAAGCCAATATTCTTGGTGCAATCTATGTCGTGTTCTTGGCATTCGCGTTCCACTTTGTGAGTCACTGGACAGATGCCGAAGGGCTGAACTTCGGTGCCTTTGTCAGTCATTTCCCAATGGCTGCCGGCATGTTGTTTGCTGCCGTGCACGGCCCAGGGCAGGTGCTGACGCTGAAGTGGGGCTGGCTGAAATAACATGCGCGAAGACCGGCTTAGCCTCAAACTGCAAGCACTGGCGGACCCAACCCGCCGCGCCATGTTGGCTAGGTTGCGTCTGGGTGAAGCGACAGTGAATGAGTTGGCCCAGCCTTTTGAAATGTCGCTTCCCGCCATCTCCAAGCACATTAAGGTTTTGCAACAGGCGGGATTGATAACCCGCAGCCGACATGCCCAGCAAAGACCGTGTCAGCTTTCGCCAGAGGGGCTGCAAGAAGTGGATGAATGGATGAAAGCATATCGCGATGTTTGGGTGGACCGCCTCAGTCGTCTCGACGCATATTTGCAATCTGTTAAGGAGTAAAAACCATGTCTCGACTTGCCCAAACTATTTTGCCGAAAGACAAGCCGCAGATCATCACCACGCGTTTGATTGCAGCACCACGCGAATTGGTGTGGAAGGCTTTAACCACGCCAGAACATCTCCAACATTTCTGGGGGCCGGATGGCTTTACTAACACATATAGGCAGTTTGATTTGCGTGTGGGCGGGCAGGCGCTGTTCACCATGCATGGGCCAGATGGCACGGATTATCCCAATCGCTTCAAATTTCTCGCTGTTGAACCGCCGCACCTTCTGAGATTTGACCATGACAATGGGGGAGAAGGCCCGGTTGATCATCGCTTCGTGGGCGAGCTTGAACTTTTCGATGAAGCGGGCAAGACACGCATCGAGCTTCGCGTGACTGAAAAAAGCATGGAAGCGCGCGATATGGTCGCTGGATTTGCGGTTGAGGGCGGTCAACAGAATCTCGATCGCCTTGCAACCTATGTGGCGCCGATGGCGGCAGAGAAAAATCTGTTCACTATCGAACGTTCATTTGCAGTTTCGCAACAGCGGTTGTTCAAAGCCTGCACCAATGTGGAAGATATGATGCAGTGGTTCGCAGCGCCGGGCATGAAGGTGATCAGGGCCAGCCAAGATTTTCGTGTTGGTGGCGTCTATCACTATGGAACTGCTTCACCGCAAGGCCAGGAAATGTGGGGCAAAGTTACCTACAAAGAAATCACTCCCAACAGCCGCTTGGTTTATCTGCAAAGTTTTTCCGACAAGGATGGCGGAATCACCGCGCACCCCATGTCGCCCACTTGGCCAAAAGAAATGGTGACCGTATTTGAATTCATTCCAGAAGGCGAAAAACAGACCAGACTGAAAATCTCATGGATTTATGCGGGCGTTGACGACACCGAAGCCAACACATTCCACGCGGCTCATGAAGGTATGACGGGCGGGTGGACAGGTTCGCTCGATGCATTGCAGAAATATTTGAATACAAACTGAGGAGAAGAAAATGCAAAAGTTACGTGTTGAGAATTTCATGGTTTCGGTTGATGGATTTGGTACCGGCCTCAATCAAAGTTTGGAAAAGCCGTTTGGCGATGGTGGCAAGGATTTGACGAATGCTTTCCTGGCGACCAAAACTTTTCAGACCATGATCGGAAAGAGTGGGGGCAGCACTGGTGTTGATAACCAATTCGCCTCCACGGGATTTGATAATATCGGCGCTTCGATCATGGGCCGCAATATGTTTGGGCCGATCAGGGGAGAATGGCCGGATGAGAGTTGGAAAGGCTGGTGGGGCCCGAACCCGCCTTATCACACACCGGTGTTTGTGATGACTCATTACCCTAGACCGAAACTATCGATGGAAGGTGGAACAATTTTTGAATTCGTCTCAGGCAGTTTGGCCGAAGTCGTTGCCAAGGCCAAGA
>DATCEN010000131.1:0-2486 GCA_036510015.1 Aestuariivirga sp. | reverse complement strand
GATTGGCGCGGCCAAGGAGGCTCGCAACGTTTAATCAGCGGATCGAACAATGGCTATATCGATAAATATGCCGATTACGATTCAGACATAGACAGCATTTATACACGTGTTCTGGTGGCTCAATGTCCAAAGCCGTTCTATGGTCTCGCGCATTCCACCGGTGGGCACATATTGCTGCGTGCTTTGCGCGGAAAAAAATGGATTGAACGCGCGGTGCTGACCGCACCCTTGCTTGGTCTCAATTTTGGCGCATGGCCCATTCCCCTCGTGCGCGGCCTTGCGACTTCGGCCAAAATTTTTGGTCTTGGCAAGAGACGCTTGCCCGGCTTTCCGCGCCAACCTGTGCAAGCCCTGGCCTTTGCTAAAAATCCGCTCACGTCAGATCGCAAACGCTGGGACAGAGACGCAGCAACCCTGCTTGCTCATCCAGAACTCGGCACAGGCGCTCCCACTTATGGTTGGTTACGCGCGACATTGGATTCAATTGATGAATTACAAAAATGGCCAATAGATCAGGGCCCAAGCTGCCCCACTTTGATTGTCATGGCGGGCCTCGACCGCGTGGTGAACAACGCCGGTACGAAGAATTTTCTGGAACGAGCCCCCGGTTTTTCATCTTTAACCATTGCTGATTCTCAACATGAAATCTTAAATGAAAAGCCCGAAATCCGAGAACGCTTCCTTGCAGCTTTTGAGGCCTTTATCAGTGGCTAAAATATAGACGGCGGCCACACATTCCGCTATTGTAATACAAATAGGGGAGTAATATGACAACAAAACCACATAAACAACTGAAGCTCCGCTCACAATATTGGTTCGATAACCCAGATAACGCTGATATGACAGCGCTTTATCTTGAGCGTTATCTGAACTACGGCTTGACCATGGGTGAGCTTCAAGGCGGCAAGCCCATTATCGGCATCGCTCAAACTGGCAGCGACCTTAGCCCCTGCAACCGTGTCCATGTGGAACTGGTGAAACGCGTGCGTGACGGCATCATTGCCGCTGGGGGCGTGCCCATTGAATTTCCGGTCCATCCCATCCAAGAAACCGGCAAACGCCCAACTGCATCCCTAGATCGTAACCTTGCCTATCTCTCGCTGGTTGAAGTGCTTTACGGCTATCCATTGGATGGCGTTGTGCTGACAGTGGGTTGCGATAAAACCACGCCTGCTTGTTTGATGGCGGCCGCCACAGTTGATATTCCAGCTATCGCATTATCTTCCGGCCCGATGCTGAATGGTGATTACAAGGGCCAACGCACTGGGTCAGGCACCATCGTTTGGCTGGCGCGCGAAAAGCTGGCCACTGGCGAGATCGATTACAAAGGCTTTGTTGATCTCGTCGCATCGTCAGCTCCATCAACTGGCTTTTGCAACACCATGGGCACAGCCTCAACGATGAATTCTCTGGCTGAAGCTTTGGGCATGTCGCTGCCTTTCAACGCCGCCATTCCAGCACCCTACCGTGAACGCGGCCAAATGGCCTATGAAACCGGCAAACGTATCGTTGAAATGGTGGCCGAAGATCTAACCCCATCCAAAATTATGACGCGTCAGTCATTTGAAAACGCCATAGCGGTCAACACCGCAATTGGCGGCTCCACCAATGCGCCTAATCATTTGAACGGCATCGCCGCACTACTCAACATCAAGTTGGAAGTAAAAGATTGGGAAAAGCATGGTCACGATTTACCTCTGCTGGTAAATATGCAACCCGCTGGCGAATATCTGGGCGAGGATTATCACCGCGCCGGCGGTGTGCCAGCCGTTGTGGCTGAATTAATCAGTGCAGGAAAGATTCACGAAAACGCCCTCACTGTTAATGGCAAAACCATCGGCGAAAATTGCACGGGAAAATTCTCTTGGAACCGCAAGGTGATCCGTGAGTTCAAAGACCCCATTATGAAAAATGCTGGTTTCAAAATGTTGCATGGCAATTTATTTGACTCCGCTATTATGAAAACCAGCGTGATCTCGGATGAATTCCGCAAGCGCTATCTTTCTAACCCAAAAGACCCAAATGCCTTTGAAGCCAAGGCCATCGTGTTTGATGGGCCAGAAGATTATCACGCCAACATCGATAATCCGGCTTTGAATGTAGATGAAAATACCATTCTGTTCATCCGTGGCGTTGGCCCGTTGGGTTATCCCGGTGCAGCTGAAGTGGTCAACATGCGTGCACCTAATTATCTCTTGGAAAAAGGTATCCGTGCGCTGCCTTGCGTGGGCGATGGCCGTCAATCCGGCACATCGGGCTCACCTTCCATTCTCAATGCTTCACCAGAAGCAGCAGCAGGTGGAGGATTAGCGATTTTGAAAAACGGCGACAAAGTGCGCATTGATCTCAATACTGGAGATTGCAATGTCTTGATCAGCGCTGACGAAATCGCCAAACGCCGCGATGCCTTGGAAAAGAGCGGCGGCTACAAAGTGCCGCCATCGCAAACGCCGTGGCAAGAAATCTTCCGCAACACCACGGAACAG
>DATCEN010000130.1:0-2642 GCA_036510015.1 Aestuariivirga sp. | reverse complement strand
TTCCGCCAACCGGTTGATGATGATCCATTGCGCCGGGCCTGTGTCTTGGCTTTCGTCGAGCAGAATATGTGATAGGCCTGGATCGAGCTTGAACGTCACCCAGTCGCGCGCTTGTGATGTTGAAAGTAACTGAGCCGTGCGGCGGATCAGATCATCAAAATCAACTTTGGCGGATTTTTTCTTTTCAAGTTCGATTTGGCGCAGGGCAGCAGCAGCAATGGTGAAGGCCTGTGCATTCGCTTCAGTCAGTTCGAGAGAATGAAGACGCAAAATCAACGCGTCTAAGAGTGTCGCTTGTGCAGTGATGAATGCGGCAACGTCAGGACACTCTCGCATCATCGTAGCAGCAAGCAATTTTTTGCGGAGTGTGAACTCATCGGTGAAGTAAAACTTCAATAGTGGGTCGAAAGGATCTTCTGCCGCAGAAATTGTTAGCAATCTCTCTGAGAGGTTTGCCTTGTAATGAACGGGATAGTCTTTCAACGCCGCAGCAGCCTGGGCATATGCCGTGCGGTCTATGCTAATGAAATTAGCGTAAACTTCATCATAAGTTTCAGAAGGCAAAAGACCCGCAGCTTCTTTTAGCAAAATTGCGTAAGCATCCGACGCAAGATCTAAAATAGCTGGATCGGATTTGCGCAGGCCAGCGATCAATTCTTTAATCACCGTGCCGAATTGGTCTTTATTCAAACGATCGCTCAGCACATCAAAGGCTTGCGCGACCTGCGGTTCCACTTTCTGGCCATAGGTCACCTGCGCAATTGCTCGCTCTCGCAATTCATCTGCGGCCCGGTCTTCTAGCAAGCTAAAGCCAGGTGCCAGACCAGCTTCAACCGGAAACAAATGCAATAGTCTCTCACAAAAAGCATGTATCGTTTGGATCTTCAATCCGCCCGGCGTTTCCAGCGCCAAAGTAAACAGCTTGCGCGCACGGGTCAGAATGATTTGGCTTTTTCCATCAGCGCCAAGACTACTGATGGTTTCGCAAAGCCTGTCATCGCTCAGCGCCGTCCAACTTGCCAATTGAGCGTAAAGCCTATCGGCCATTTCTGCGGCAGCGGCCTTGGTATAAGTGATGCAGAGAATCGAGGCTGGCTCAATGCCCTCAAGCAAAAGCCTGATGACGCGTTGTACCAGAACTTGGGTTTTGCCCGACCCCGCATTGGCGGAAACCCAGACAGAATTTTTTGGATCAGCGGCCTGTTTTTGCTTATCGGTGGGAATAAATTGTTTTTCCGCGGCGGCACTCATCACTTCTGCTCCGCCAATTGCCATTCAAGATAACGCGACAGGTGATCATAGTCTTGATCTGCGTCATCCATTTCCACACTTACCCGCGGCAGATACGATTGGGCTGGATCGCGGTAAATGCTGAGAAGTTTTTTGAAACCTGCCATATGCTGGACTGCAAGCTGGGCAATTTCATCCGCGCCATCTTTGACGGCCGACTTTTTTTCCAATCCTTTACGTCCGCCGCCGATTTTAAAATACAAAAGCTCGGTGATGGATTGCGGTTTGAAATCAAATGCACCATCTAACAGCATCGCCGCTTCAAGCGTGAGCTGTGGGCTGAACTTAGCTTTCACCTGATCTATGCTCGGCACTTCACCGGTTTTATAATCAATGATCCGCGCGGAATTGTTGTTTAAAATGTCGATACGGTCGGCGCGGGCGGTGAGCGTGTATTCCACATCTTCAACTTTGAATTTATATTTGCCGTTGAGCTCAGCAAAGGTTTTGGTGAGGTGATTGCGTAGTTCAACTTGCTCTGCCCAAAGGAAGTCTGCGAGACGTTTGAAATGCGGTGCCCAGAAATGTCGCTCTTGAGCAGCACCCAAAGTGGCTAAGATTTCTTCACCTTCGGCTAAAAGACTTTCCAAACTCGGTGATTGTTCTGCATTCCATTTTCCAATCGCGTCATGAAACATGCTGCCACGCAGACCTTCATGGGGGGCTTCAGCAAAATCTGGCAGAGGTTCAAGTCGCAAAATCTTTCGGGCATAAATCGCATAAGGATTGCGGATTAGTTTTTCGACATCGGTCACACTAAAGCGCGTTGGGCGCGAGGCAATTGGCGGTGCGAAATTTGGCTTTTGCATCGGGGTTGCCGCATCTGCACGGTCCAAAGTTTGCGCCAATGCCAACCACTGCACACTTTCCGGTGCTGCAACACCAGAAGTTAAGAGAACCGCCCTTAAGCGCAACATCCAGCGCGAAGGTGATTGTGGCGCATGATTGAGCCGCTTTGACCAGGTGAGATAGACTTGTGGGGAACAAAATCCTTGTTCAAAATCGTGTGCGGCCATGCCAATATCTCGCTCTGGCTGGGGCAAATTCAATTTTTCACGCATGCTGCGATTGAGCCACGGGCCAGGGTCAGCGCCTTTGGGCCAAACTGTTTCGTTAAGCCCGCCCAAGATCATCACATCAAAAGGCATAAGGCGCGCTTCAATCGTGCCCAAGATGGCAAGACGTGGATGCCCGTCATCATTCGGCGGCTGCTTTTGGGTTTGCAAGAACTGATGCAGCAACATGGCCGTTTCTTGGGCCGTTGCATCAGGCTGGCGATGTCCTTCGGTTTTCAACTCGTCCAAGAGATCGAGCAGGCCCGATGACGTTTCATCCCAAGCCACTTGCGGAAT
>DATCEN010000129.1:0-3258 GCA_036510015.1 Aestuariivirga sp. | reverse complement strand
TTCAAACGGCAATGAATTGAAGGATGGGGATAATGTTACGCTCATCAAGGATTTGAAAGTGAAGGGTGCCAATGTCACGCTGAAGCGCGGAACCATGATCAAGGGCATCCGCCTGACAGGCAACACCGAGGAAGTTGATTGCCGGCACGAGAAGGTGAAGGGCTTGGTGTTGAGGACAGAGTTTTTGAAGAAGGCTTAGGGGTAACCCCAGCAAGTGAAGATTGAGATGTGAGTCAGCTCGATTTCACCAAAGTTTCCTTAGTGGCGATAGGATTAGTCAGTTTTTATTCGCTTCGTTTGGATGAAATCCAAGATGACTTCATCGAGCCGAAACCATTCTCCATTGATATGCTGATCCGAAAAGCGACGATGCAGTTCTTGTTCATCTTCGCGTGTACCCGGCAGTACAAGACGAATTTCTAACTTGTCTGGATGCGCGGTTCGCAACGTCCGAACACGTGATTTTAGATTTGTCGTATGGCCGATCTTTACTCGGTCATTGCTTCCCGAAACAAAATACACGACTGAGGTTCTGCTGCCAATTTCATTGACTTTGCCGCAGGCCGCCATAGCAGCTCTGTCTAGCCACATCTTTTGTTGGGATGCCGAAAGATGGCCCCTGAAATTCTTCAAATCTTCCGAAAGCGCTTCTGATAAAACTTGAACCGAAAGATCGTCATCACTGCCCCACGCCTCAGCGATTTCATCAACTCGCTCTTGCACTGTTTTGCGAATTGCTTCTACCTTCGCTTTGCGCAGCCATTTTCGTTTTTCGGTAGCAGTCCGCAAATCACGCAGTCGATCTGAATCCATAAGCCGAATCCAGTCAGGTAGGTCCTGAATCCACCAAGATGAAACTTCATGCACAAGAGCGTCAAACGCGCGACTGTCCATCTTGCAACAATAGATCATGTGCGAGGATTCGACAATCGGAGTATGCAAAATGCAGGCTTACTGACGACCTGCCGGCTTCACCACCGCTTCGCAGCCTGTGCCAAGAAACTCGAACGTGACATGCCTTCCGCCGCTGCTTTGCGGTCGATCTGCGCCAGTGTCTTCTCCGGCAGTGTGATGTTCACGCGCACTGTTGCCCCTTCCGTTTCGGGCGCTTTTACCACCATCACAGCCACCGCATCGGCGTAGCCTTCAGTTTTCAAGATTTCATCCAGCGGGCTGGGCTCGGGCACTGCATCGCCATCTTCGATCATGCCTTCGATGTGGAAGCCTAGCGCCTCCTCAATCATTGGGCGCAATTCTTCCAGCGTGTCCGCTGCTGAGACGCAGCCGGGCAAATCCGGAAAGCTGGCACCGAAGGCCGAGGTTGGGTCTTTGTGGATGAGGGCAATGTATTCTGACATGGCTATCTCAATTTCATCTGTGACTGTTTCTCGATAGAGCGTAGCGTACCGATTGGCAGTTCCTCTTTGGGTGAGGCACAGTTACGCGCCCCGACAAAGTGGGATGCTTGAGCTGAATATGGCTGCCTTTTTGGGCAACCTGTTCCCAACCCGCTGCTCTCAATAGCCGTAAAACTTCACGGCTATTCACGGTGTGTATTTATACACACTGAATGGAGATGTCAATACTAAGCGTCACTTCCCGCGCGCCGCCTTCACTACTGCCTTCGCAGTGATGCCAAACTTCTCGTACAAGATCTCCGCGGGAGCGCTCGCGCCAAATCCGTGCATGCCGATGAAATGGCCATCTACGCCGATGAACTTATCCCAGCAGGTGCGAACACCAGCTTCCACCGCGATGCGGATTTTTTCGGTGCCCATGACTTTGGCTTTGTAGGCTTTGGACTGGCGCGCGAAGAGTTCCATTGAAGGAACCGAAACCACGCGCGCTGGCGTGCCCTTCTTATCGAGCATCTCCTTCGCCTCCATGGCGATTTCGACTTCTGAGCCTGAGGCGAAGATCACAACTTTCGCCTTCTTCTTGGATGGAGCAATTTCATAAGCGCCATAACCGCAGAGGTTCTTGGCCGAATACGTCAACCGCGCAGGTTTGATCTTTTGGCGGGTGAGAACGAGAATGCTTGGGGTTTTCATGGACTCCAAAGCGATTTGCCAACATTCAACGGCTTCCACCGCATCGCAAGGGCGCAACACCAAAATATTGGGGATCACGCGGCAAGCAGCCAGATGTTCAACTGGTTGATGGGTCGGGCCATCTTCACCCAAACCAATTGAGTCATGCGACATAACAAAGATCGAACGAATGCCCATCAGTGCGGCCAAGCGGATCGAAGGCCTGCAATAATCAGTGAAGCAGAAGAAGGTGCCGCCATAAGGGATCACGCCGCCGTGCAGCGCCATGCCGTTCAGAGCCGCCACCATGCCATGTTCGCGAATGCCATAAGACAAATAGCTGCCGGAATAATCCGCAGCGGTGAATAGCCTTTGATCTTTGGAATTGGTGTTATTGGAATGGGTGAGATCGGCGCTGCCGCCAACGGTTTCAGTGACAATCGGATTGATGATATTCAATGCAGCCTGCGATGAGGCACGCGTTGCCACCCAAGGCGGGCTTGCGACTAGCGTCTTTTTATAAGCTGCAATGGCGTCGTCTAAATTGGCAGGAAGTGCGCCTGCGGTGATACGCTCAAACTCGGTGCGCTTGGGATGTGCCTTCAAACGCAATTCCCAGGCCTCGCGTGCGGATTTGCCTTTGGCGCCCACTGCACGCCAAGCTGCTACAATTTCATTGGGCACGACAAAAGCTGGATAAGGCCAATTCAAAATCGCGCGTGCTTTGGCAATTTCTTCAACGCCTAGGGGTGAACCATGTGCAGCATGGGTGCCTTGCTTATCAGGTGCGCCAAAGCCGATGATGGTTTTGCAGGCGATGAAGCTTGGCCGATCTGAATTCTGTGCGGCTTGCAAGGCGGTCAGAACGGCTGCCTGATCCATACCGTCCACTAAAACAGTGTTCCAGCCAGAAGCGGCAAAGCGCATCAACTGATCGGTGTTGTCCGACAGGCGCAGTTTGCCTTCAATGGTGATGCCATTGTCATCCCACATCACAATCAGGTTTTTGAGCTTCAAATGCCCTGCAAGTGCGAGCGCTTCTTGGCTGATGCCTTCCATCAGGTCGCCGTCACTCACCAGCACATAGGTTTTGTGGTTGACCAGATCAGCGCCGAAACGGGCGCTGAGATGGGCTTCTGCCATGGCAAAGCCAACGGAGTTGGCGAGGCCCTGCCCCAGTGGCCCGGTGGTGGTTTCAATGCCGGTGGCATGGCCATATTCTGGGTGG
>DATCEN010000128.1:0-2292 GCA_036510015.1 Aestuariivirga sp. | reverse complement strand
AGCGTTTCAAGATCAACGTCCTTGGCTGCATCTGGGCCGGCGCGCACCAAGGTTTGCCATGGCGGGCTGATCAATGACTGTTGCGAGACGGGTTGAGGCCCGGGTTTTTCGAGCTGTCCAACACCTGCAGAACAGCCTGCTAAAAGCAAAAGCAAAATCAGTGCGCCCCGCATCATTTTTCTTTCAACGCAATGGCTGAAATCAATCGGCCATAATCTGCTTCACCCCGGTGGGTGGTGCGCCGATATGAGAAAAATCTTTGCTCATCAGCATAGGTGCATAGGTCTAGGCCCACCACCTTTGCCAGTCCCAAGCCCATCATCCGTTCCAACAAAAACGCTGGTAGATCAAACATATAATGGCCCTGCCTCACAGAAGGGATGAAGAATTTTGCGTGGCCCTCATCCTGCGCCAAGAATGGCTTTGGAAACTCCGGCCCCACTTCATAAGCAGCTTGTGAAATCGTCGGACCGAGCACCGCCACAATGCGTGAGCGCTTGGCGCCTAAGCCCTCCATGGCGGCAACTGTGCTGGCATAAACCCCGGCCAAGGCCCCCTTCCAGCCAGCATGGCACGCACCGATCACTTGCGCCTCAGGATCAGCGAATAAAATCGGCCCGCAATCCGCTGTAAGTATGCCCAGCGCCACACCCGGTGTGTTGGAAACCAGCCCATCCGCTTTAGGCCTGTCCACCACCGCCCCCGCAACCACGGCAACCTGAACGCCATGCTCTTGATAACCTGAAATCAAATGATCCTCTGCCACGCCCAAGCTGCTGGTAACGAGAGCGCGGTTCTGTTTCACCAAAACCAAATCATCGCTTGATCCTAACCCGCAATTCAGCGACGCAAAGATGCCCGTGGAATACCCGCCTTCACGCGTGAAAAAACCATGGGCAATTCCGTCAAGCTGCAATTCAGGTGCTGCTATGGGACGTGCGATCATTGGCCCTCAAATGGATAGATCGGCTGGCGGCTGCTTTGTGCCACACAGAGAACTTTAAAAAGCTGCCCCATCTGTTTGTCATCCACCAAGCGCCGTGCCCCTGCAATAAAATCCTCGCGCTCTTTGTCCAGCAATTTAGCAGAAAGTGTGGTGAGGCGCTGCTGCAACCCCATTTCGCCCAAAAACTGCCCTTGAGTTTTGGGCGGCAACGTTTCCGCACCACCAGCCTCAAAAGCTTTGGCCAAGGCCTCAAAATCCACATGCGCAGTTAAATCAGACGTGCCTGGATATTCCAGCACACCACAAGGTCTATGGGCCTTCACCGCTTGCAGCGTGTCACCAGAGGCTGCTTGTAAATAACCATAGTCGATCACCAGCCCAGCCCCGCCGAGGGCTTGCAGCTTCGCCCCTAAGGTCTCAGCGATGGCACAAGAGATAGGCGAGACTTCAAACAGGCCGTCGCCGCCGAATACTTCAAAGGGTGCCGGCAAATCCGCCAGTGCCAACGCATTATTGATCAACACCACATGGCGTTCAAAAACCCCGTCGCTCGTTTTCACGAACTGCCGAATGGGTAACGCATCAAAAAACTCATTGGCGATAAAAATCATTGGTTCTTGTGGCAGGCTTTCAACACTGTCATGCCACGTCACCTGACCCGGTATTTTTGCGCGCTGCGCTTCACGCAATACGGGGCTGGTCTCCACCAGATGTACCCGCGCGGCATTGGCAAATTCCGCCATTTTGGAAGTCGCACGTAAAACATCCGCCATCAATGTGCCGCGACCGGGCCCAAGCTCAACCAAAATAAAAGGCGATGGTGCGCCAATGGCTTCCCACGCCGCCATGCACCAAATGCCAATAAGTTCGCCAAATATCTGGCTGATCTCAGGCGCTGTCGTAAAATCTCCGGCCACACCAAGTGGATCACGGTTCATATAATAACCGAACTTGGGATGGCCTAAACACAGCGACATGAATCGATCAATCGCCAGCGGCCCCTGCGCCGCAATCAACTCACGCAAAAACTCCATCATGTGTGGCGCGATCTCCACAACAGCCAAATTCCAACAGCCACCAGTGGCAAAGAATAAATCATGCCTTGGGTTATGAAGCCGAAATAATAGCCGATGAATGCATCCGGCAAACGCACAAATTCAGCAGCGATACGCGATAGACCATAACCCAGTGCAAAGATTCCAGACGCCTGCCCCGGATGCGCCAAGGCCTGATAACGATGCGTGGCAATGCGCACAGCGATGAATAACAAAACGCCCTCAAGCAGCGCCTCATAGATCTGGCTGGGATGCCTTGCAAAAGTCTCGCCCGGAAAAATCACCCCCCAC
>DATCEN010000127.1:0-2819 GCA_036510015.1 Aestuariivirga sp. | reverse complement strand
CCCACATATAGCAAATTCGGGTTTTCTTGACCACCAATTTGGCCTAACGCAGGCCAAACAAGGAGAAATTGATGACTATTGCCCGCGCCCTGCTTTCCGTATCCGACAAAACCGGATTGATTGAATTTGCCAAAGCACTGGCTGCGAAGCACATTGAACTGATCTCAACTGGCGGTACGGCTAAGACCCTGCGCGAAGCTGGCCTCAAAGTGGCTGACGTCTCTGACATCACCGGATTCCCAGAAATCATGGATGGCCGCGTTAAAACCCTTCATCCCAAAGTGCATGGTGGGCTTTTGTCAGTGCGCGGCAATGCCGAACATGAAAATGCTAAAATACAAAACGACATCGCCAATATCGATCTGTTAGTGGTCAACCTCTATCCCTTTGAGGAGACCCTTGCCAAGGGTGCTCGTGAAGATGAGATGATTGAAAATATCGATGTGGGTGGGCCGGCGATGATCCGCGGCGCAGCCAAGAACCACGCTTTTGTCACCGTGATTGTTGATCCATCGGATTATGCTTCAGTGCTGGGTGAAATTGAAAAATCGGGTGACACTTTGTTGGTCACCAGAAAGCGCCTCGCGGCTAAGGCTTTTGCGCGCACTGCCAGTTATGATGCCGCCATCGCCAACTGGTTTAACCGGGTGAATAGCGTTGAGGCACCAAGTTACTTTGCCATCGGCGGCCATCTCGCACAAAGCTTGCGCTATGGTGAAAATCCTCATCAAAAAGCCGCTGCTTATAAAACGGGTGATGCCCGCCAAGGCATTCTTCAAGCCAAGCAATTGCAAGGCAAGGAGCTCTCTTACAATAACATCAATGATGCCGATGCCGCCTTGGACGTTTTACGTGAACTTGGCAACGCGAAAGCCGCTTGTGTGATTGTCAAACATGCCAATCCTTGTGGTGTAGCACTAGGACAAAATGTGGCAGAGGCTTACATGAAGGCGCTCGCCTGCGATCAAACCTCCGCTTTTGGTGGCATCATTGCATTGAACCGTGTGTTGGATGAAGCCACAGCCACGGAAATTTCTAAGCTCTTTACCGAAGTGATTATTGTGCCCGAAGCCACCAGCAAAGCACAAGAAATAATCGCCGCTAAAAAGAACCTCAGGCTTTTGGTCTTGCCTGCAATGACCGTTGCCGCCGCAACTCTGCCCATGGTTAAGTCCATTATTGGCGGGTTGCTTGTACAAACACCTGACGCTGCGATACTTGATGAAACAAAACTGCGCGTGGTGACAAAACGCCAGCCATCGCCTGCAGAAATGTCTGATCTGGTTTTTGCTTTTCGCGTGGCCAAGCATGTAAAATCAAATGCTATAGTGTTTGCCAAAGCTGGTGCAACACTGGGCGTTGGCGCTGGTCAAATGTCACGCATCGATTCAACGCGCATTGCCGCGCGTAAAGCCGAAGATGCGGGCTTGTCCCTTAAAGGTTCCGCTGTCGCTTCTGATGCCTTCTTTCCCTTTGCCGATGGCGTGTTGGCCGCAGCAGATGCAGGGGCCACAGCCCTCATCCAGCCAGGTGGGGCCATGCGTGATGAAGATGTGATCAAAGCCGCCGATGAGCGTGGTCTTGCCATGGTCTTCACTGGCCAGCGGCATTTCAAGCACTGAGCGTGTTTGAAAAAGGACCATATCTTTTTCAACAACTTATAAACGCGCTGCAGCTTGCTGGTTTTTATCTACCCCTTGCTGTAGCCTTCTCGCTCATCCAGGCCATTTCTGGTCGCATATTTTTGTCCTTCGGAAACGTGGCCATGTACGGCTCTTTCGCGGCAGTTTATGCGTGCTTTGGATTTCTATTACAGGGCTATGATGATGGCGCCGCGACATTACTGGCGCTCGGCGTGGCGGTGCTTTGTGCGGCTTCACTTGGCTTAGCTACCGGCAAAATAATTTTTTTGCCCCTCGCCAAAACTTCCTCGCTTGCTTTTATGATTGGCAGCATAGGCTTTGCCATCGTCCTGCAAGAACTGATGCGGATAGCAACAAACGCCCAAGACGTTTGGGTGCCACCAATTTTCGCAGGCTCTGGTCTTTCGATTCTCACCGGAGACTTTCCGGTCCGTGTAACCACCGCAAGCCTGCTGGGTTTGAGTGTGAGCCTTCTCAGCATTGCGCTCACGCTCGCACTGATGCGCTTTACCCGTTTCGGTCATCAGTTTCGCGCCACCGCTGATAATAGCTTTTTAGCGCAGCTTTGTGGCGTCAATACCCAACGCATATTCGTGCTAACATTCGCACTTGGCTCCGGCTTGGCTGCCGTGGCAGGCTGGATGTCTGCGATCATTTATGGTGGCACAAATTTCTCGGTTGGCTTGATGTTAGGATTTAAAGCGATGTTTGCCAGTTTGGCTGGCGGTGAAGGCCGCATAAGCGGTGCCATCGTCGGTGCCTTTGTCTTGGCCTGCGTTGAAACGGCTTGGTCGGCTAGCTTTGGTTCTGCTTACCGCGACGCAGGCGTCTTTGCGGTGATTATTTTGTTGCTTCTATTGCGCCAAGCTCGGGTTAATCTACTGACCGATACAGGAGAGCCAAAGCTATGAAGCGCTTAATCATCGCCTGCTTGTTGATCACGGGCTGTGGCGAAACCGCCCCAAGCTATTTCAAAATTGCGGGCGGCGGCCTGCAGTTCAATCTTGCAACATCCCAAGCATCAATGATTGTGGTTGCGCAACAAACATCGCCAATGCCGCCCAATAGCACGTTTGAGGCTCTATTTGATTTGCCCGGCACGAATACGAGGCAAAGTGTTAGCATGCCAACATCGCAAGGCCGCCTGCAATATATGCTTCAATCAAAGGCGCTGAC
>DATCEN010000126.1:0-3162 GCA_036510015.1 Aestuariivirga sp. | reverse complement strand
GGCGTTACGCTCGATGATCTGCATGACATGATCGCAGAGCTGCGCGCCCTTAACCCCAAGCCCGGCCACGCTTTTAGCAGCGAGCCCGTTATGCCGGTGTTGCCGGATGTGACGGTGCGTGCCATGCCTGATGGATCTTGGTTGGTGGAACTGAACACTGAAACGCTTCCGCGGGTGTTGGTCAACAACACTTATTTGGCGCGGGTGACAGCGGGTGCATCTAAAAGTGCTGACAAAGAATTTCTCAGCGCCGCACATGCGCAAGCCTCATGGCTGGTGAAGAGCTTAGACCAGCGCGCCAAGACAATTTTGAAAGTGGCTCAAGAAATCGTGCGCCAACAAGATGCGTTTTTGATTTTGGGTGTTGCGCATCTCAGGCCGATCACTTTGCGCATGGTGGCCGATGCCATTGAGATGCATGAAAGCACGGTGAGCCGGGTTACCTCCAATAAATATATTTCAACGCCGCGCGGTGTGTTTGAAATGAAATACTTCTTCACGAATGCCATTGCCTCAGCAGCACCAGAAGGCATGCAACATTCCTCAGAATCGGTGCGCCACCGTATCAAGGAATTGATCTTGAGCGAAACGGCCGGTCAAGTTTTATCAGACGATGACCTGGTGGATAAATTACGCGGCGAAGGCGTTGAAATCGCGCGCAGAACCGTGGCCAAATACCGCGAGTCTCTGCATATTCTCTCATCGGTGCAACGTCGTCGCGAAGCCCGGTCCGCCAGATAAACTGGGGTTGACTTGCTAAGCCCTTGCGCTTATGGCTCCGCCCGCTTTTTGGCGGAATATGTAACTGCCTCAATTTCTTTTTTGGCGACAAAAATATTTTTTGGCTGTTGACGGCGCAGTTCCAGAGGCCCATTTTTAAACCATGTGAATGTTAGCGAGGATCACGGCCTATGCAGATCAAAATCTCTGGCAAGCACATCGAATTGGGTGATGCTTTACGCCAGCATATTGAGGAACGGTTACAATCATTCCGCGAACGTTTCTTTGAAGGCTCCGTGCATGGTAATGTAACTCTCGAAAAACAACGCGGTCGTTTCCTTTCGGATTGCTCATTGCATTTGGCAACTGGATTACACTTGCAAGCGCATGCCGAAAATTCTGACCCGCAGGCTTGCGTAGACGGCGCACTTTCGCATCTTGAAAAGCAATTGAAGAAATACAAACAGCGCCTGAAAGATCATCACCGCCAGCCGCGCGAAAGCAACCCGGCGCGTGAGGCTATGGCCTATGTTATTCAGCAAGAAGAACATATGGATGAGGAGCCAACGGGCCTTAATGCGCCGGTGATTGCAGAGAGCAATGCCACAATTCCACAGCTCTCTGTTGGTGAAGCGGTGATGCAACTTGATATTTCGACAACGCAGTTTGTTCTATTCCATAACAGCAAAGAAGGACGGCTGAATGTGGTTTATAGACGCCCCGATGGCAACATTGGCTGGCTTGATCCCAAGCCCCATGTTGAAGCCAAAACCCCAGTGCGTGTTTAGGGAAACGATCTTCCATGAAGATTTCTGACATCTTAGACGCGCGTGCGGTTCTGCCACAACTCAGCGCCACCAATAAAAAGCAAGCATTGCAAGGTATAGCACAACATTTCGCTGCGCTTGTGGCCATTGACCAGCGCATTATTTTTGAAACCTTGCTGACGCGTGAAAAGCTTGGCTCAACCGGCCTTGGCCAGGGCTTTGCCATTCCGCATGGTCGCTTGAGTGGCCTAAAGCAGGTGACGGGCCTGTTTGCCAAACTGGCACAGCCCATTGATTATGATGCCGTTGATGGCAAACCCGTTGATCTGGTATTTGCGCTGTTATCGCCAGACCATGCTGGTGCTGACCATCTTACCGCTTTGGCCAAGATCAGCCGCGTGATGCGTTCACCTGCGGCTGTCTCAAAGCTTCGCGCCACCAACACCGCTGAAGGGCTTTATGCCGTGCTCACTGAGCCCATCGCCGCTGTGACGGCTGGGGCGGCCTAATTATTTAGGATTTGCTGCAGCGCGGAATTGAGCGACGAAATCATTTAAGTCTGGCCATTCAGTATCTGAGATGGCCCAATAGGCGAAGGCCCCATCGCTCCACTTAACTACGGAGAATCCCGCTACGGATTGGTCAACGGGTTCACTCACACCTGCGTCATGGCGCGGTTCAGCAACCAATGAAATCAGATGTTCATGGTGACGGTAAACCAGCGTTGGGATGGGCCGATCTGAAATCACCTCAACCCTTCCGCCAGCAAGTGAGAAACCTTGCGCAGCCAGATCAGGTGCAGGAGGCGAGACGCCAAGTTTAGCATCCAACCAAGGCTTCACGGTGTGGCGATCAGACGATGCCACGTCAAAAGGGCTGGCCGCCAACAAGCTGCGGCGATGATCATCGGCAATCGCCATCGTAAAGCTATCGGGGCTAGAGTTTAAATTCAGCAGCCGCGTGGCCCCACTGGCAAGCACGGCTGTCACCATGATTGATGCAGCAAGAGCACGCCAGTCATAGGAGCGTGAAGCAAGACGTGCGGGGAACGACAATACCGTTGCTGTATTGGTAGGTTGAACTGGTGATCCTATCGCGGCAATCTTCATCCGCAAAGCGCTGCTGATTGCGGGCTGCGGCACACGCCTGATTGCCGCCTTCAAGGCAAGAAGTGAATCATGCTGCGCCGCCAAGGCTGGATCGGCGGCAATAAGGTTTTCAATTTTGCGCGCGGTTGCGGGATCAAGTTCACCATCCACCAAAGCCTGGACCATCAGGGGCATTGCAATTTTGTTTTCCGACAATTGATCATCATCCATCATCGTGATTTCTCCAATTCGGTTTTTAGCAAACTTCGTGCCCGCGCTAGCCGCGACATTACCGTGCCCATCGGTACTTCAATCATGGTGGCAATTTCGCGGTAGCTCAGTTCGTTGATATCGCGCAGCACCAATGTTTCACGAAAGGGTTCTGGCAGGGTGGTGATCGCTGCCTCTAAGGCAGCAACACTGGCATTGGCCAAATAATTGGTTTCTGGGTTTAAGTTCGGATTGATGTTGGCACCACTTATTGTGGTGGCCTCTTCCAAATCGGTAAGATCACCCACCGCTTTCTCAACTGGCTTGCGATTTTGCGATAGCCAGCGATAAGAGGTTCGCCTGACGATGGTAAGCAA
>DATCEN010000125.1:0-3301 GCA_036510015.1 Aestuariivirga sp. | reverse complement strand
GATTGGCTGAGCGGGCGGATGGGGCTTAGCTTAGAGCAGCGCCTTTAATCCCACACGGTAGTTTGGATATTTAAGTGCAATGCCAAGCTCAGCCTTGATGCGTGCATTGGAGACACGTTTGCTGTCATCGTAAAAACTGCGCGCCATGGGCGAGAGATTGGCTTCTTCAAATTTAATTTCTGGCGGTGGCGCAACACCCAATAGCTGCGCAGCATAAGCCACCACATCTTGCGGGGGGCAAGGCTCGTCATCCGCCACATTGTAAACCCGGTGCGCATTAGGTTTAGCGATTGAGGCCACGAGAATAGAGGCAATATCCTCTACATGAATGCGGCTGAAAATTTGGTTTAGTTTAATGATACGCCGCGCCGTACCGTCCTTAACGGCGTCCAGCTGGCTACGGCCTGGGCCATAAATACCGGGCAGGCGAAATATATGTGCGCCAAATTCCTGCCATTGCTGCTCGGCCAATACACGTCTGCGGGCGCGCGCAGAGCTTGGCGTGACAGGTGTTTCCTCATCTACCCAGCCACCATCGTGATTGCCATAAACGCCAGTGGTGGAGAGATAGGCCGTCCATTGAAGTGGGCGCTGTAACTGCGAGTGAAATTTCAATGCTGCTGGGCAGCCATGTTCATCTGGCGGGATGGAACACAGGATGTGAGTTATGTCAGGGGGAATTTCATCCAACTGATCAAACGCAAATCCGTTAACACCAACAGAGGCCATGTGCCCAACACCATCTACAGTGCGCGCTGTTCCGCTGATGCGCCATTTATCTCTCGGTAAAATCTTGGCGAGATGTTCGGCGGTGAAACCAAATCCAAAACATAAAAGGTTATTCATGCGAGCTCTCTTAGGGCCCATTGTGCCGCCTCAGCGATGATGGGCGATGGATCATGCGATAGCGATTGAACGGGCCCACGCAAATTTTTATCACCACTATTTCCGGCGGCGATCAGGCAGTTGCGAATGAAGCTTTCCCGACCAATGCGTTTGACAGGTGAGCCTGAGAACTTTGCACGAAAAGTTTCATCGTTCATCTGAAGCAAGTCAGCAAATGGCGCTGCGACTAAATCTTCACGCGCTGCGAATTTAATTTCGCGGGAAGCCTCAGCAAACTTATTCCACGGGCAAATCGCCAAGCAATCGTCACAGCCATAGATCCGGTTGCCGATGCGTTTGCGAAATTCAAGTGGGATTTCTCCCTTATGTTCAATCGTGAGATATGAAATGCAGCGCCGCGCATCAATCTGGCGCTCTGCCGTGAAGGCCTGAGTGGGGCAAATATCAAGACAAGCGCGGCAGTTTCCACAATGGTCTTGCTCGGGCTGATCCAGCGGCAAAGCGGCATCAGTCAATATAACACCAAGGAAAAACCATGAGCCTAATTCGCGCGAAACCAAATTGGTGTGCTTGCCCTGCCAGCCCACGCCTGCCAATGCCGCCAAGGGCTTTTCCATGAGTGGTGCTGTATCAACAAAAACCTTCACCTCAGCCTTTGCTGTTTTGGCAAACCAGGTGGCCAAGCGCTTGAGTCTGCCTTTAATCACATCATGATAATCGCGGTTCAGCGCATAGGTGGAGATGACACCAGTGGATTTTTGCTCAAGTCGCGCAAAGGCATCAAGCCCTTGGTTGTAATTGGTGGCGAGCATGATGGCGCTTTTAGCCTGCGGCCACATTGCATCAGGCGAGGCGCGGCGCGCATAAGTGCCGGCCATCCATTCCATCGTTCCGTGGTTTCCGTTGGCAATGAAGTCTTGTAAATTCCTGGCGATTTCATCCGGCAGTTTTGCAGGCGCAATACCACAAGCATCAAAGCCTTCGGCTTTGGCGTGGGCCCTAAGTTCAGAAATCAAGATTGGCATAATGTGCCGCAGGCGGCATGGCGGGCAGCGCATCAGCCAACAGCGTGCGGAATGAGGGCCGCGATTTAATGCGCTGATAATATGATGTAGCCACCGGGTTTTCGGCCCAGTTCACATCACCCAGATAATCCAACACCGAAAGATGTGCGGCCGCTGCCAAATCAGCCAGTGACAATTCGGGGCCGGCCAGCCAAGCACGCTCTTCGGCCAACAACGAAAGATAATCCAGATGTGGGCGCAAGCGCTGCAAGGCAGAGCGAACCCGCGACATATCCGGCGGCGAAACAGTTTTGGCAAAACGCTTCACCACTTTTTCGTTCAGCAAAGGCTCTGTTACCTCATTATAAAATTTCACATCAAACCAAGCGACTAGACGGCGCACTTCAGCACGCTCATAGACCCTGGCTGGCAGCAATGATTTTCCTTTAGAATTCTCTTCAAGGAATTCACCCAATGCTTCAACGCCTGCGATAGAACGCCCTGAATTTTCAACAAAAACTGGCGTTAGACCCGTGGGGTTCAGATCGATCAAACGCTCACTTGGTGCCCAAGGCTTTTCATCTATCAGTTCCACCACCTCACCCTTTTCAGCAAGTGCGAGCCTGATGCGGCGCGAAAATGGGTCGAGTGCAAAATGATAAAGCTTGGCCATAAGAGGTGTATCGCCCTCTCTGTTTATTCCGCAGCGGTGGTCGGCGCAGTAAACTGACCGGCCTTGCGGAAGCGGTAAAGGTAACTTGGCACAATGCCATCAAAGCCACGCGGAACAATGCCAAGACCTTTTAAGTCGCGCCCTTCGGTAACGGCTCCAGCAGAAACCACATTGTCAACTTTCAAAACTTCAACTTGATCTGATGTAATCGGAGCTCCAGGCAACCAGCCCACCAGCGTGCCGATGAGAGAGGCAACCGGAAATGGCAAGTTGATGAGCAGGCGCTTGCGGTAAGTGACATCCAATACATAGGACATGATTTGGCGCATGGTTTTCACATCTGGCCCAGCCAGCTCATAGGTCTTGCCATCGGCCACGCCAAGATCCACCAGCCGCGCCACAGCCTCTGCCACATCGCCCACAAACACTGGCTGCAACTTCGAGGCAGCGCCGATCACCGGCAATATAGGCGAAAAGCGCGCCATAACTGCAAATCTGTTGAAGAACTTGTCTTCCGGCCCAAAAATCACTGATGGGCGCAAAATGATTGCGCCTTGATAAGCGGCGCGCGCTTTGGCCTCGCCACGCCCGCGTGATTGCACATAAGCGCTGTCGCTCTGGGCATCATCAGCGCCAAGACCAGACATATGGATGAAGATTTGCGCCTGGGCGGTTTTGGCGGCCTTGGCCACGGCTTCAGCGCCAAACACATGCACGCCGTCAAATGTCTGTGCACCACCGGATTGGAATATGGCTGCCAGATTGATCACGGCATAAG
>DATCEN010000124.1:0-4387 GCA_036510015.1 Aestuariivirga sp. | reverse complement strand
GGGCCGCGTAGGCCTGCCCGATGACATTGGTGCTCTAACAGCGGTCATGTTGAGCGATGACTTCCGCTGGGTGAACGGTCAACGCATTGAGGCTGCCGGCGGGTTTATGCTTTAGGTGGATTTTGGGGCGGCCGGAGTTCGGCTCCGGCTACCTTCACTTGCGCATCGCGGATGAGATCTCGCATCAGGTCACTTGCATTGGCAAAACGCCCAGTGGCAACTTGTTGGTCAATCCATTCGCGCATTTTATCGGGTAGTGATATGTTCATCGTGGCCATGCCTATATGTAGCATATCCGTCAAACTTTGGCAATCTTTGCCAAATCATCCCAAATATAGAGACAATCCGGCAATTCAAAGCCAGACCAGTTATAAGTGTTATGTTTCAATAACTTCGCTCCTAAACTTTCGTAAAAGGCGCGGGCGGGTTTATTTTCGGTCAAGACGCCAATGGTCATGGTTGAACCGCCCTGATCTAGCCAATGCTGCGCTGCAGCAAATACCAAAACACGCCCTATGCCCTGTCTATGTTGCGCTGCAGCAATATAAAGAGCCCAGAGGTGGCCATCTTGTTCTGGAATATGCTTCTCCACTGAAGGGCCGGACATCACAAAGCCCACAGGGGTTCCATCGGCATAGGCACCTAAAATAAAACGTTCGGGGTTGACCAAGGCGGCTTGCCACATGGGCAAGCGCGACTGCGTTGAAAAACTGGCAAGCAACTCACGCGGCAAGATATCAGCATAAGCTTCGCGCCAACACTGCACATGCAGAGCCGCAAAAGCCTCAGCTTCATCAGGCTGAGGTTTGCGGTAGTGGATCACAAAGTTTCCAACTCGTCGATCATGCCTTCAATCACGGCAAGCCCCTTCTGCCAGAAGCCGGGGTCAGTGGCATCAAGGCCAAAGGGCCGAAGCAATTCTGAATGATGCTTGGTGCCGCCAGCTTTCAGCATGGTGAAATATTTCTCCTGAAAGCCCGCCTCACTCTCACGGTAACGCGCATAAAGCGAGTTCACCAAACAATCGCCAAAGGCATAAGCATAAACATAAAATGGCGAATGGATGAAATGCGGAATGTAAGTCCAGAAGGTTTCATAGCCTTTGCCAAATTCAATGGCTGGCCCAAGACTTTCCTTCTGCACGTCCATCCAAAACGCATTCAGTTGATCTGGCGTAAGCTCGCCCTCGCGCCGCGCTGCATGAACTTTGCGCTCAAAAGTATAAAACGCAATCTGCCGCACCACGGTGTTGATCATATCTTCGGTTTTGCCCGCCAGTAAAATCTTGCGCTTCTTCTTATCCGTTGTTTGGGCCAGCATAGATTGGAAGGTGAGCATTTCGCCAAACACTGAAGCTGTCTCCGCCAAAGTTAACGGCGTTGAAGCCATTAGCGCGCCCTGCTTGGCGGCCAACACTTGATGCACACCATGCCCCAACTCATGTGCCAAGGTCATCACATCACGGGTCTTGCCCATATAATTGAGCAACACATAAGGATGGGCAGACGGAACCGTAGGATGGGCAAAAGCACCTGGTGCTTTGCCAGGCCTCACTGGTGCATCAATCCACTTTTTATCAAAGAACGTTTTAGCGATAGATGCCATCTCAGGTGCGAAGTCGCCATAAGCTTTCAACACAGTTTGCTCAGCTTCAGCCCAGGGGATTTCACGTTTGGCCGCATCAGGCAAAGGCGCATTGCGGTCATAATGCATAAGCTTTTTCTTGCCCAGCCATTTGGCTTTCATTTTATAATAGCGATGTGAAAGCCGTGGGTAAGCCGCGCGTGCTGCTGCCACTAAGGCATCCACCACCTCTGGCTCCACGCGATTAGAAAGATGGCGTGCATCGGCAATATCTTTAAATCCACGCCACTTGTCTGAAATCTCTTTATCCTTAGCCAGCGTGTTGGTGATCAGCGTAAACAGTTTTATATTCTGGCCGAACGTTTTGGCCAGTGCCTCGGAAGCTGCTTTACGCTTTTTGCCGTCAGGGCTTTGCATCAGTGTCAGTGTTGGCTCCAGCGCCAATTCCTTGCCGGAAACCTTAAACTTTAAGGCCGCCATCGTTTCATCAAATAGACGGTTGAAAGCGCCAGCAGCGGTTTGTGACTTTTCAAGAAACAGCTGCTCGGTCTTGTCATCCAACTGATAAGGCTTTTCGGCGCGCAGATTATCAAGCCAAGGCTTATAATGTACCAGTGCTGGAACTTTCAGCGCCTCCGCCAGCTTGGCGTCTTCAATGTGGTTCAATTCCAATTCAAAAAACAATAGTTGTGTGGAAAATTCTGTAATCTTAGAATTCACATCACCATAAAATTTTGACCGCGCTGAATCCGTGGTGTTGCCCACATAATAAAGCTGGGCATAAGAGCCAATGCGGCCGCCCAAATCTGAAAGTTTTTCATAGTCCACGATGGCCTTGGCCAAACCAACACCATCAAGCCCGGTGACTTTGCCGCGGTAATCGCTGGCAAATTGTGCCGCCAGTTTTTCTGCTTTCGCCAAATCAATTTTAAATAAAGCTGAATCTGGGCCGGAATAGAGATCCGCCAAATTCCATTCGGGTAAATTTTTCAGCGCAGCAACAGCCATGAATCACACCTCATAAAAAAATTATATATGGGCGCAAGTGCAATGCGCTTCAATAAAGCAAATTTTTTGTTAACCATACACGCCCCAGAAGTGTCTCCAAATCTGATAACTTGTTAATCTGGCCTTTACCACTCTGGTGCACATTCGGCCTCCAACAGCAACGAGCCCAGAGTTCAAAGCGCGGAGCCAACCGCGCAGCGTCATTCGGGGCAGAAAATAAGTGAGTTAGATTTTAAAAGCATGTCCAATCGCGTATTGATCATCGAAGATGAACCAGCCCAGCGCCGCATCCTGGAAGAAATGGTCAAGCGCTTTGGCTTTGAAGCCATAACGGCGGAAAACGGCCAAAAAGCTTTGGAGATTCTTAGCGGCTCACAAGGTGCCACCATCAATCTAGCCATACTGGATTTGATGATGCCCAGCATGGGCGGTCTTGAATTTCTAGAAAGGCTCGAAAGCCTGCGCGGTGATTTGCCAGTGATTGTGCAAACGTCCCAAGGTTCCATTGAAACCGTTATCAAAGCCATGCGCGCCGGCGCTGATGATTTTGTGGTGAAGCCAGTTTCGCCAGAGCGTTTGAAAATTTCCATCCAGAATCTGCTCAAGGTCAACGCGCTGACTGAAGAAGTAAAACGCCTCAACAAAAAAGTTGCCGGCGCACTGACCTTTGACGATCTTATCGCCTCATCGCCTGCCATGACCAATGTATTGCGCCTTGGACGCAGAGGTGCCCAATCCAACATTCCAATTCTAATTGAGGGTGAATCAGGTGTGGGCAAGGAAATGATCGCTCGCGCCATTCAGGGCGAAAGCGAACGCGTTGGCAAACCCTTCGTCGCCGTGAATTGCGGTGCCATTCCTGAAAACTTGGTCGAATCCATTCTCTTTGGCCATGAAAAAGGCTCCTTCACTGGCGCAACCAACAAACACATTGGCAAATTTCAAGAAGCTGATGGCGGAACATTGTTCCTTGATGAAGTGGCCGATTTGCCACTTGATATGCAGGTAAAACTGCTGCGCGCCATTCAAGAGGGAGAGATTGATCCGGTTGGTTCAAGAAAATCCACAAAGGTCAACATCCGTCTGATCTCCGCCACCAATCGCAACATGATTGAGATGGTGAAGGCCGGAAAATTCCGAGAAGACCTTTATTACCGTCTCAATGTTTATCCAATGATGGTGCCGCCACTGCGCGATAGACGCGACGACATTCCCGCCCTTGCCAATCATTTCATCACCAAACTGGCTGCCGAAGAAGGTCGCAAGGTGCACGGCATCACGCAACAGGCCTTACAGATGCTGCAAGCCTATGCGTGGCCCGGCAATGTGCGCCAAATTGAAAACACCATTTTTCGCGGCATCGTTCTGTGTGAAACAGAAATTCTGGATATCGCGGATTTTCCGCAAATCGCCGCCATGGTGGAAGGTTATGAAGTTAAAATTCCACCAGCGCCTGCCCCTATGGCGCCTAAGCAAATTGCAGTTCAGCCGACTCAGGGCCAAGTGAATGATGGCAGCGGCATTGGCGTTTCTATTGTTTCAGCTGGCGGCCACATCCGAACCTTGGAAGAAGTTGAAGCCGATATGATAAAACTTGCCATGCATCGTTACCGTGGACAAATGTCAGAAGTAGCACGCAAATTGGGCATTGGTCGTTCAACACTTTACCGCAAAATGCGCGATTTGGGGTTGGACGAAGCCAAGGTCGGTTGAAACGTGTTACGAAAAGAGTCTATGGGCCATTCATCGAATTGCCACAAAGCCATACTTAACCTAAGTTTAGTTTCAAACCAGT
>DATCEN010000123.1:0-4365 GCA_036510015.1 Aestuariivirga sp. | reverse complement strand
GCACCCCAAATCACATCAAACAAGCCGCATTGATTGGCGCTGATTATGCCACTGCTCCACCAGCGGTTTTGAAATCCCTCCTCAAACATCCGCTCACTGATAAGGGCATTGAGACGTTCCTGGCGGATTGGAAAAAAACCGGACAGAGCATTTGATTCTTGAGCATGCGCTGCTTCACATAAAGCCCGGCCAGTCCGCGGCGTTTGAAGCAGCGATGAAGCAGGCCAAGCCATTGATCGCGGCTTCTCCAGGCTTTGTTGCAATTGAAGTATGCCCTGCCGCAGAAGTGCCCGGCACCTATTTGCTTATGGTGAAATGGCAATCCATCGCCGCGCACCGCGATGGCTTTCGCAAGTCGCAGCGATACTCGAAATGGAAAGCGTTGCTGCATCATTTTTATGACCCCATGCCTGAGGTTTCATATTTTTCTGAACCACCTGGTGAGCAGTAACGCTCTCTTCACCATTCGCGACCAAAATTGACACGCATGTCTGAGGCCCTCACCCTGTTCAATTTTGCGAGCGATGCCAGCACGGTTGCGCGGAGCTGGCTCAGCACATTAAAATCTGAGCGCCGCTTATCGGCCAAGACCTTGGAAGCCTATGCGCGCGATTTGGGCCAGTTTGGCAGCTTCTTGAAAGATTATCAGGCGGCTGCCCCCCGTAAGGCCGATCTCGCCGCCCTCACCGCATCAGACTTTCGCAGCTTTATGGCCAAACGCCGCAATGATGGCATTGAGAGCCGCAGTTTAGCACGCCAACTTTCAGCCATTCGCTCATTCTTTCGCCATGCTGAGCGCAGCGGCGATTTCAAATGCCCCGCAATCACCGCAGTGCGCGCACCTAAAATCGCCCATTCTGTGCCACGCCCACTGACCGAAGAACAATCACGCCGGATGGCTACAGAAAATATTTTGGAACAGACAGAGGCTTGGATCAACGCACGTGATCAAGCCGTGCTTTGCTTGCTTTATGGGTGTGGTTTGCGCATCTCAGAAGCGCTTGGCCTCAGTGTAAAACAGGCGGAGGAAAATCCGCTGGTCATCACCGGTAAAGGCGGCAAAACGCGCCTTGTGCCCATCATGCCTGCTGCTGTTGAAGCGATCACCAATTACCGCAAGCTGGCACCTATGCCGCTGTTGGCATCGCAGGCTTTATTTCGCGGCGCAAAGGGCGGCCCACTCAGCCCACGCATTATTCAGCTTTTGGTGGAGCGTTTACGCGGCGCGTTGAATTTGCCAGACACAGCAACGCCTCATGCCTTGCGCCATTCATTTGCATCACATCTATTGGACAATGGCGCAGATTTGCGCGTGATCCAAGATCTACTCGGCCACGCTTCGCTTTCATCAACTCAAATTTATACAGAAGTAAACCGCAAGCATCTGCTCGAACAATATAGCAAGGCCTTTGGTTAAACCCATTAAGCAGCCTCGAGTTGCTTATTACTCTCTAAGGCGCGCAAGATAGTATCCAACAATTGCTGAGGCTCAACCGGCTTGCGCATGAATTCAAACACTTTCAAGTCGGCCGCGCGCTGTTGGGTGCTGCGTTCAA
Organism: Aestuariivirga sp.; assembly: GCA_036510015.1. Lineage (GTDB taxonomy): Bacteria > Pseudomonadota > Alphaproteobacteria > Rhizobiales > Aestuariivirgaceae > Aestuariivirga. The sequence goes on along the minus strand of DATCEN010000123.1, from coordinate 2,809 downwards.
CGTCCGCCGTCACCAATACATAGTTGGCCTTAGCACCCATGGCTTCCAGTGTTTCCACAACATCAAGACCGTTCTTTACGCTGCCCAAACGAAAGTCAAAAAGTCCAACCGAAAAGGTTTGGTCAACCGCAAATTCCATAGCACTTTCCGGATCAGCAAAACCCTTTACGGTATAACCGCTGTCAGCCAAAAGTTCGGCGATGCTGGTGAGAAGATCCACATCGTCGTCAAGAATTAGGATATCGACATCTTTTTTTGTCATTATGAAACCTGTCCCTATCCTCAGGACTTTGCCACAAACCCCTACCAACCACTTTAAGTTAATAGATCAAATTTTATGAGTGTATCGCCCGGCCAGATACCGCCATTGCGGCTTCCTTAACAGCTTCTGAAAGTGTGGGATGAGCATGGCAGATGCGGGCCAAATCTTCGGCTGAACCGCCAAATTCCATCAACACCGCCACCTCATGAATGAGCTCACCGGCTTGAGCGCCAATAATATGACAGCCCAGAACGCGGTCTGTCTTGGCATCAGCAAGAATTTTCACAAAGCCATCGGTGGTTTGATTAGCCTTGGCGCGGCCATTGGCGAGGAAAAGAAACTTTCCGACCTTATAGTTAACATTTGCTTGCTTCAGCTCATCTTCGGTTTTGCCAACTGATGAAACCTCAGGCGTTGTATAAACCACGCTGGGGATCAGATCGTAATTCACATGGCCCGCTTGGCCTACCAATAACTCTGCCACTGCAATGCCTTCGTCCTCGGCCTTGTGCGCCAGCATTGGGCCGGCGATCACATCGCCGATGGCATAAATGCCTTTGACGGATGTGGCGTAGTGCGCGTCCACTTCAATGCGGCCACGCTGATCTTTTTTGATGCCTGCCGCCTCACAACCCAAGCCTATAGTGTTGGGTACACGCCCTACGGCCACCAGAACCACATCAGACTTGATCTCTTCAGCCACACCACCCGCTGCAGGTTCAACACTAAGCGTAACACCTGCGTCAGATGTTTTGGCCGCCATCACCTTGCTCGACAGTTTAAAAGTGAAGCCCTGCCGCTCCAACAAGCGCTGAAAACTCTTGGCCACTTCGCTATCCATGCCGGGCACGATGCGATCAAGATATTCAATCACTGTTACCTTGCTGCCAAGCCGCGCATAGACCGAGCCAAGCTCAAGGCCAATGACGCCCGCACCAATCACCGTAAGCGTGGCTGGAATTTTCTCCAACACCAATGCACCAGTTGAAGTGACAATCTGTTTTTCATCAATCACAACGCCTTTGAGATTGGCGGATTCCGAACCCGTGGCGATCACAATATTCTTAGCTTCATGAATAGTCTCGCCCACTTTAACTTGGCCAGCACCAACAATGGTGGCTGATCCACGGATCACTTCCACTTTATTTTTCTTAAACAGAAAATCTATACCCTTGGTGTTGCTATCAACGGCCTCTTGCTTGAACTTCATCATCTGGCCGAAATTAACTTTCGTATCAGCCGTCAATCCCATCTTGGCGAATGAGTGTTTGGATTCAGCCAAAAGCTCGGTTGCGTGCAACAAAGCCTTGGAAGGAATGCAGCCGATATTTAAACAGGTGCCGCCATGCGTGGCCCGCTTTTCGATTACAACGACTTTAAGTCCAAGCTGCGCAGCGCGAATTGCGCAAACATATCCGCCTGGGCCCGTGCCTATCACAATCAAATCATATGCCATTGCATTTTCCTTTCACGCCACACTGCGGCGGGCATGGGCGAATATCCAAGCATGGATACCCAAAACCACCACAAGGCAGATTACAAATTGAATGAAGCTAGCCAGCGGCCAAACCTGTAAAAGCATATAAATGCCCAGAGGCAAAAACAACAGCGCCGCCGTCCAAACTCCGGGATTTGGTTGGCGCGTGAGTAACGTATAGCCTATATGCGTCGCCGCATTGACCAGCAACAGCAACGCGCCGAGCAAAGCCCAACCTGCGTTCACCCGTTCAACCAGCCAGATGTTTAAAGCAAGCAGGCACCAAACCAATAGGACGTTGATATAAAACACATCCGCCTTGCTGAGGCCCGCCCTGCCTTTCGCCATAGTTGTATTCACGAAAGCACGAAAGCGGTCAGCGTCGTGTTCTTCATATTGGTGAATGGCATAGGCCGATAACGCCAGCAGCACCAACGCGCCCGACCAGCTCAGGCTGAGCTTAAACAACGGCCAAAGCGCAAGCAGCACCAAACCCATAAGAAAGCCGCCATAGACCCAATTGTCATAGAGCCGCTGCAACATTACGTTTACAAATCCAACAACGCGCGCTGTGGATCTTCCAAACCTTCTTTGATGCGCACGAGGAATGTGACCGCCTCTTTGCCATCCACAATGCGGTGATCATAGCTCACTGCCAAATACATCATCGGGCGGATCGCCACTTGGCCAGCAACAGCAATCGGTCGCTCTTGAATTTTATGCATGCCCAAAATACCGGATTGTGGCGCATTTAAAATTGGCGTGCTCATCAATGAGCCATAAATGCCACCATTTGAAATGGTGAAAGTTCCGCCTTGCATATCGGCAATTGTCAGCTGCCCGTCACGCGCTTTCTTGCCGTAACCCGCGATAGTTTTTTCAATACCGGCAAAACTCAACATATCGGCATTGCGCAACACCGGAACCACTAAACCCTTTTCCGTGCCCACTGCCACACCAATATGATAATAATTTTTGTAAATAATATCTTCGCCATCGATCTCGGCATTTACGGCTGGCACATCTTTCAGAGCTTGAATGCAAGCCTTCACAAAGAAACTCATGAAGCC
>DATCEN010000122.1:0-4859 GCA_036510015.1 Aestuariivirga sp. | reverse complement strand
TGTTAGGTTTCAAGGAAGCCCACAATTGGCGCAAATATGTAAAATGAAGTTCAGATGCGCTTGGCCTGAAACAGCCGCAATATACGCCCGTCAATAATCGCCAATGCTGCGATGATAATTGCAGCACCTGCGAATTCATGCAGGCTGAGGCTTTCGCCTAACACCACGATGCCCAGCACAATGGCTGACAGTGGCACCAACATTGTCACCAGTGCAACAAAGGAAGGCCCGGCCTTAGCAATGATGCGGAAGAAAATGAGATAGGCCACAGCGGTGGAAAGCACTGCAATGGCGATGAGTGCTTGCCAAGTGCTCCATGAAGCTTTGGCATAAAGCGCTGGCTCAGAAAAACTGAAAGACAATGCTGCCATGAACAAAGCTGACCCGGTGATTTGGCAAGTCGCTGACGTCATCGGTGGAATGCCCACTAGAAACTTCTTCGCCCAGACGGTAGAAAGCCCATAGCAGACCGATGCAAAGCTTACTGCCAAAATGCCCAGTGTTTGCGGGCCTAAGTCACCAAAGCCACCGCCCTTTAAAACCAACACGCCGATAAGGCCAAGACACAGCGCCAAAACTTTGCGCAAGATCAAAGCCTCAAAGCCAAACAGTGCCATGAACACAACAGCAAACATCGGCGTGGTGGCGTTGATGACGGAAGCCAGCCCCGAGCCCATATAATGTTGGCCCCAGGCAATGGCCGTGAACGGCAAAACATTATTGAGAACAGACATGCCCATCGCTGCAAACCAGGTCTTGCTGTCGCGCGGCAATGGCCCCTGCAAGATGAGGTGCACAGGAATGAGAATGACTGCGGCAAGACCAACACGCGCAAACACGATGAGCAAGGCTGGCAGCTCTTTCACCGCCACGCCCACAAACATGAATGAGCCACCCCAGATCATCGAGAGAAGCAGGAGTAGAGCCCAATCATTGGCCGTTGGTTTGGTGTCGGTCTCGTTCGTGGTTGTCATGCCCGCTGCTTACGCGAGGCCTAAGCACGTCGCCACCCGTTTTGCGACTACGCGCCCAGCGTCAGCCGCTTATCAAGATAATCCGCACAAATCTTGCCCAACTCATCAATGCGGTCAGCAAAGAAGTGGTTGGCATCTGGCATCACCTTATGTTCAATGGTGATGCCTTTTTGGGTTTTGAGTTTTGACACCAAAGTGTGCACCGACTCAGGCGAACTAACAGCATCTTTGCCGCCATTCACAAACAGGCCCGAAGCCGGGCAGGGCGCCAGGAACGAGAAATCATAATGCTTGGCCATTGGCGCAATGGTGATGAAGCCCGAAATCTCTGGCCGCCGCATTAACAGCTGCATGGAAATCCATGAACCGAATTGCACGCCAGCAATCCAACAAATCTTGCTTTCACGGTTAAAGCTTTGCAGCCAATCCAGCGCCGAAGCGGCATCGGCAAGTTCGCCAGCGCCATTGTCAAACAGGCCTTGGCTGCGGCCAACGCCACGGAAGTTAAACCGCAAAACCGAAAAGCCGCGTGAGCGAAAAAGCTCATAAAGCATGTGCACGATGGGGTTATTCATCGTGCCACCAAAGGTGGGATGCGGGTGTAACAGAATGGCAATAGGAGAGCCCGCCGGTTTGGCTTGGGTGTAACGCGCTTCAATACGGCCAGCCGGGCCGTTAAAAATCACTTCTGGCATGGTCTAAAACGCCTCATTTTCCAGTTTCGAGCCCAAATGGAATAGTTGACTCCGGCACTCGGTATTATTATTACAAAAGGAGAAGCCATTTTGAGAAAATGGCGCGCTTTCGTTTCGTGTGCGGCTTAGCACAGGGAAGGGGGCAAAAAGCAAGCTTTTCCGACAGCTTGCACCTGGCATGTCGAGCAAAAGTGGGTTTCCGCTCTTGCGACTGCGATATGCCAAGAAGGAGTATGGCCATGAAAATGAGCACAAAGGGCCGTTACGCAGTAATGGCCGTGATTGATATTGGTGAGCATTCGGCTGGAAAGCCAGTGTCTTTGGCCGATATTGCTGCGCGTCAAGACATTAGCCAAGAATATTTGGAGCAGCTTTTCGGCAAGCTTCGCCGGGCTGGAATTGTTACCTCTTCGCGTGGGCCGGGCGGTGGTTATGTGCTTTCGCGTCCCGCTGAGGATATCACTATGGCTGATGTGATCCAGGCCGTGGATGAGGAATTGAAAGTCACGCGCTGTTCCGGCGATGCGGTTATTGGCTGTGTGCGTGGTGAGCGTTGCGATGCCCACGATCTGTGGAGCAGCATGGGCCGCCAAATGATGCATTTTCTTGAGAGCATATCGCTGGATGATGTGGTGGCCAAACGTAATCTGGCGCTGGCCGCCTCGATCAAACAGGCAAAAGACCGCCACATAAGGCCCTTAGCTTGAGAACTTATCTCGACCATAACGCCACCAGCCCACTTCGCCCATCGGTGAAGGCGGCGATGCTTGCGGCGATGGAAGTGGGCGGCAATGCCTCATCGGTTCATGCCGAAGGCCGTGCCGCGCGCAAAGCTTTGGATGATGCCCGTGAAAAACTAGCCCTCTGGTTTGGCTGCTTGCCGCAGATGATGGTGTTTACATCTGGCGGCACTGAGGCCAATAATATGGCGCTGCGTGGCGTTGATGTGCAGCGCTTGTTGGTTTCAGCTGTGGAACATCCTTCCGTGCTTGCCGCCGCCAAAGCCTCTGGCAAGCCAGTTGAGCTCATTCCTGTGGGTGGCAATGGCGTGGTGGATCTTGCAGCGCTTGAAAAACTTTTGGCGGGCCCCAAGGCTTTAGTCTCAGTGATGCTGGCCAATAATGAAACCGGTGTGGTGCAACCTATCGCGGAAATTGCGGAATTGGCGCATAGAACCGGATCATTGCTGCATGTTGACGCCGTGCAAGGCGTTGGCAAATTGCAAGTGAACTTCGGCATGCTCGGTGCAGATCTTCTCACTGTGGCTGCGCATAAAGTGGGCGGCCCCACGGGCATTGGCGCTTTGATTATCCGCGATGGCTTGGTGGTTGAGCCGCTGCTGAACGGCGGCGGCCAAGAATTGCGTCGACGTGCGGGCACCGAAAATCTCGTCAACATCGCAGGCTTTGCCGCATTGGCGGGTGAAGCAATGCTTGATACCACTGGGTTGCGCGATACATTGGAAGCCTCATTAACCGACGCCATTGTTTTCGGCACAGGCACGAGCCGTCTTTCCAACACCACGTGTTTTGCGCTTTCGGGCTTCAGCGCCGAAACGCTTTTGATGAATTACGATCTGTCAGGCATCGCCGTTTCATCAGGCTCCGCATGCTCATCAGGCAAAGTCGGCCCATCTCATGTGTTGCAAGCGATGGGTGTGACACCTGAGGCAGCAAAATCCGCCATTCGTGTCTCACTGGGTTGGAACACGACAGCAGAAGACATCACCCATTTCATTTCCATTACCAACAAACTTAAGGCGCGGGCTTCCGCGAAGGCAGCATAACATGGCCGATCAAGACACCATCGATCTCGTCAAAACCATTGAGGTTGAGAAATATAAATACGGTTTCACCACCGATATAGAAAGCGATTACGCGCCCAAAGGATTGAGCGAAGATATCGTGCGTTTCATTTCGGCCAAAAAGGGTGAGCCCGCTTGGATGCTGGAGTGGCGGCTTGAGGCTTACCGCGTTTGGCTTGAGATGGTTGAGCCAACTTGGGCCCGTGTGCATTATCCTAAAATTGATTTCCAAGATTTGTATTATTACGCCGCACCCAAATCCATGGCCGCACCCAAGAGCTTGGATGAAATTGATCCCAAGCTTTTAGAAACTTATGCCAAGCTTGGCATTCCGCTGAAGGAGCAAGAAATTCTTGCCGGAGTGCGCAAGCAGGGCGAGAAGAGTAAGCTCGATGATGACGGCAACGAAATTGCTCAATCACGCGTGGCGGTGGATGCGGTGTTTGATAGTGTGTCGGTTGTCACGACATTCAAAGATGAACTGGCCAAAGCTGGCGTGATTTTCTGTTCGATCTCAGAGGCGTTGCGTGAACACCCTGAACTCGTAAAGAAATATCTGGGTTCAGTTGTACCGCAGGGTGACAATTTTTATGCAGCGCTAAACGCCGCGGTGTTTTCTGATGGCAGCTTTGTTTATGTGCCGCCGGGCGTTCGTTGCCCGATGGAGCTTTCAACTTACTTCCGCATGAATGCTAAAAACACGGGCCAGTTTGAACGCACACTCATCATCGCCGATAAGGGCAGCTATGTAAGCTATCTTGAAGGCTGTACCGCACCTATGCGTGAGGAAAGCCAACTTCATGCCGCCGTGGTGGAATTGATCGCACTCGATGATGCCGAGATTAAATACTCCACCGTGCAGAATTGGTATCCCGGTGATGCTGAGGGCAAGGGCGGCATTTATAATTTCGTCACCAAGCGCGGCGATTGCCGTGGTGACCGCGCCAAGATTTCATGGACGCAAGTTGAAACGGGCAGTGCAATAACATGGAAATATCCATCTTGCATATTGCGTGGTGAATCTTCGCGCGGCGAATTTTATTCCATCGCCATTTCCAATGGCATGCAGCAAGTCGATAGCGGCACCAAGATGATCCACTTGGGCAAGAATTCATCTAGCCGGATTATCGCCAAAGGCATTGCTGCGGGGCGCAGCGACAACACTTATCGTGGTTTGGTCAGTGCACACCGCAAAGCCACCAATGCGCGCAACTTCACACAATGTGACTCACTGCTCATTGGCGATCAATGCGGCGCACACACTGTGCCTTATATCGAGGCCAAAACTTCAACTGCGCAATTTGAACACGAGGCAACGACGTCTAAGATTTCAGATGACCAAATGTTCTATTGCATGTCACGCGGCCTCTCCCAAGAAGAAGCCGT
>DATCEN010000121.1:0-5063 GCA_036510015.1 Aestuariivirga sp. | reverse complement strand
TCAAATTCAGGCACCGCAAAATATGTGGCAATGCGCGCCAATTCCGCCTGTTCTACTTGGGTTTGTTGGGCTGGATGCTTGGCATATTCCGCCTCAACCTCAGCCTTAAATTTCTCAGCACCAATCTCATGCACCAGAATCTTAATGCGGGCTTTGAATTTATTGTCACGCCGGCCATAAAGATTATAGACCCGCAAAATTGCCTCAAGATAAGAAATCAATTCAAATTGCGGCAGAAACTCCCGTACTGTCACAGCAATCATGGGTGTGCGGCCCTGGCCTCCACCAACCATAACTTCCCAACCAATTTCGCCCTTGGCATTCTTATGCAGCCTAAGTCCGATATCATGCACCTTCACTGCGGCGCGGTCAGTAGGCGCTCCAGTCAGGGCAATCTTGAATTTGCGCGGCAGGAATGAAAACTCAGGATGAAGCGATGACCATTGTCTGATCAATTCACCCACCGGGCGAGGATCAGCAATTTCATCGGCGGCCGCACCAGCCCATTGATCAGTTGTGACATTGCGGATGCAATTACCCGACGTTTGAATAGCGTGCATTTCCACATCAGCTAATGCTTGTAGAATGTCGGCGGTGTCTTCCAGCTTGATCCAATTATATTGGATATTCTGCCGCGTGGTGAAATGGCCATAACCCTTGTCATATTTCTCGGCAATCATCGCCAACTGGTGCATTTGGCGCGAAGATAAGGTGCCGTATGGTATGGCCACCCGCAACATGTAAGCGTGAAGCTGCAAATAGAGCCCATTCATCAAGCGAAGCGGACGAAACTCATCTTCCGTGAGCTCACCTTTGAGACGGCGGTTGGCTTGACTGCGAAATTGCTCGGTTCGCTCACTTACAAATTTGGCATCAAACTCATCATAACGATACATAGCTTCTAAGACTCCACTGCGGCAAAGGCGCCAGCCTTGCCCTCGGCTTGCTTGCCCAAATCAAAACGCACTGATGGTCCCAAAGTGCGAATGCGTTCACGGATGTGATCGGCGCGGATCAAGCCATCAATGCGCGTTGCATTAAAAAGATATTCCCCAGTGATCAAGTTGGTTTTTACATCTTCAGCAGCACGCGCTACTATGGCCGCCAAAGCTTGCGGCTCTTGCGCCAATGCGGCTTCATCGATCTTTTCGTTCCATGTACCAGCACGGGTGAGAAACACCACTTCACCATCGCCCAGCCGATTGGCTGTCATCACTTGACCTTTTTCTTGCGTGGTCATGATGCTGCCCGCAAAATAGCATCGCTCAATTCTTCGCGGGCGGGAAAGGGCGCAGCGTTTTGTTTGATAACTTTGATATGCAGCACGTTGCCGCTCACATTTTCAATCATATCAATTTGGTGCGGCAACAGACGCACAGCATCACGCCGCGCCATTTCTAACAAGGCACTAGGTGTTGCGGCATCATGCACAATGTAATCTGCCTCCATCAGCAACCGTTGGTCACGCAAGGTGAGCAAATCTACAGCGGCCGGAACCACAAGATGTGAAATGCGACGCGAAACGCCATGGGAATGGTTGAACAATGCGTCACCCAAAGCCAATTCGTAGGCGACAGCGTCGCTGTCTCTGGAAGCCTCAGCCACTGATCCAAAGAAATAATCGCTCCAAAAGGCGCGGCGTGGGTTGCCATGAGCCAATCTCTTGGCAACAATCTCACGCAACGCGGCAGCGCGTTTAGCAAATCCGCCAAGTGTCAGCGGCAGCAAATTGTCCACGCGCGCGCGGATATGTTGCGCCAAAACCGGCGCGGCCCCTTCTGTTCCAATAGCCACAACGACCGGGTCGCGGTCAACAATGGCGGGGATAATAAAAGTCGAAAGTGCGGCGTCATCAACCGCGTTCACCGGAATGCCCAAAGCCTTGGCATCAGCGTAAACTTTGGCGTTCAGTTCCTTGTCAGCCGAAATTACAATGGCTGCACCCCTAATGTGCTTGGCTGCATAGACTTTGGCTGTCCAAACGACCGACGGGTTTGCGGCCAATTCAGCGTGAAGTTTCGGCGCAATCACTTCAATCTTCGCCTCAGTTTTGGCCAGAAGCCGAACTTTACGCAATGCTTCTTCGCACCCGCCCACCACGACAACGCGGGCGTTTTGTACATCAAAAAACAGCGGAAAATATCTCATTTCACTCTCCGTTCGGATTAGGGATCAACCAGACCCTTCACCAAACTGCTCATTTTCCTATGAAAATGGCATGGTAAGGGTTATATTCACTAGCTAAGTCCCAAATCGTTCGTTATATCGAACAATGGTTCTATATGAGGTACAAAATCATGTCAAGTCGTCCCCGCACCAGATCTTCCGATGCCTCGGGCCCTGATACACAAGCTGATTTGGGCAAAACCATCCAGCGTCTGCGCAAAGCCTATAACCTGTCCTTAGGCGAGCTGTCGGAACAATCCGGCGTGGCGAAATCCATCATCTCGCAGATTGAGCGCAATGAAACCAATCCCACTCTGTCCACGGTAATGCGCCTATCGCGTGCACTTGACACCACTGTGGACGAGGTATTGCGCGGTGAACAGCATTCACTCTTCATTGAGCATCAAACCAAATCCGGCATTCCCATGTTGGAAAGCCAAGACGGTAAATGCAAACTGGCTATTGTTGGCCCACTCAGCTTAGTCGATTCATTTCAATGGTATGATTTCCACGCTCAGGAAAAGGGTGTGCTTGAATCCTCACCTCATCCGCAAGGCACCGTGGAACACCTTTATGTGGTGACTGGAAAATTGGAAGTGACAACCGGCGGAGAAACCAAACTTGCATCTGCTGGCGAGGCTTTGCGTTACCGCGCCGACGTGCCGCACAAAATTGTGAATGTGGGCACAAGTGCGGCCCATGCTGTTATGGTTTTGGCCCTCAAACAATTTAGCACACCATCATAAAGTTGAACGCGCCATGACGCTGACCGAAGATTTTCAGGCTCTGTTTGATGATATCAGCATGGATTTATCTTGGCCGCTGCATCATCCAGAAATTTTGCCCGGTGGCGGATTGTTTTTTCGTGATGTCATTTACGCCACACCATGGGGCTTCAGGCCTTTGATGCTGGATTTGCGTCTGCCCAAAGGTGACGGCCCATTCCCACTTATTGTCTTTGTGCACGGCGGGGCTTGGGCAGTAGGTGACCCCACCATCATCAATTCAGTTTACCGAAAGATGGATATGTTTGCCCGTTTTGCCGAAGCTGGCTTTGCTGTGGCGCGGATTGCCTATCGCCACACCAATGAAGCAAAATTTCCAACCCAGCTGCATGATTGCAAATCCGCAATTCGCTTCTTGCGTAAACATGTTGAGCTTCTGCACATTGATCCAAAACGTTTTGCAGCATTTGGTGACAGCGCTGGCGGGCATCTTGTCACGCTTCTTGGGTTAACAGGCGATAATCCAGAGCTTGAAGGCAGCATAGGAACGACTGAAGGTTCAAGCGCAGTTTCATGCGTGATCAATTGGTTTGGCCCTTCTGATCTCATCACTTTAGGCGAACAAAAACGTGCACTTGGCAATGCTTGGGGTGATTCTGATCTCGCCGATTCACCCGAAAGCTTGTTGATAGGCGGTGCGCCACCGCTGAACTCTGAACTGGCCAAGGCCGCTTCGCCCATCACCTATGTGCATAGGAATGCACCTCCCATGTTGCTGCAATACGGCGATGCTGACAGGCTTGTGCCACTTGCCCAAGGTGAGGCTCTTTTCAATGCCCTGAAAGCTGTTGGCGTGGATGTCACTTTGCAAATCATCAAAGGCGCAGATCATTGTTTCTGGGGCGTTGAGAACCATTACATCATTGATGATGACATCGCATTTTTGAAAAAGCATATTGGGTGAGGCCACATGGTGACGCTGCATCAAAGCTGGCTCACCCCGCTGCAACCTGAATTTGACGCGCCTTATATGGCAGAGCTGCGCGCCTTCTTGTTGCGCGAGCGTGAAGCCGGAAAGCAAATCTATCCCAAAGCAAATGAATGGTTTGCAGCGCTGGATTTAACGCCGCTTGATCAAACCCGCGTAGTGATTTTAGGCCAAGACCCGTATCACGGTGAAGGCCAAGCCCATGGCATGTGTTTTTCCGTTCAAGCAGGCACGCGCCCTCCACCCTCATTGATCAACATCTACAAAGAACTTTTCGCTGATCTCGGCATTAAACCCGCGAGCCATGGCAACCTCAAGAGTTGGGCAGAGCAGGGTGTTTTGTTGCTCAACTCAGTGTTGACGGTTGAGGCGGGCCGCGCCGCCTCACATCAAGCCAAAGGCTGGGAGCGTTTCACCAATGCCATCATCAAGCTGTTAAATGATCAACCCCGACCAATCGTATTTATTCTATGGGGGGCCTATGCCCAGCGCAAGGCGGCATTTGTGGACAAGACGCGCCATCTGTTGATTGCCTCGGCCCATCCATCGCCGTTATCCGCTCACAATGGCTTTCTTGGCTCCAAACCATTTTCCAAGGCAAATGCCTTTCTTAAAGCCCACGGGCAGAAACCGATTGATTGGCAAATCAGCTGAAAACAAGATAGCAATTGGATTGCTGGTCCGCTTTCGCTAAAGTCTGGCCATGCGTTTCATTTTATTCATTATTGCGGCCGTTTTCACACTGTCGAGCCAGCTCTACGCCCAAAGTGCGTCTGCCTTTGAAACCACCGCACGCAATGCGATTTTGATTGATTACAAATCCGGCCATATCTTTTTAGCCAAGGACCCCGACACACCCATTCCGCCTGCATCAATGAGCAAGATGATGACGCAGGCTTTGGTCTTTGACATGCTGAAAGCAGGTCAGTTGACGCTTGACCAGGAATTTGTGGTGAGCGCTGATGCTTCACACCGGGGCGGCATGGCTGAGGGGTCTTCCACCATGTTTGCTGCCCCCAACAGCAAAGTCTCCGTTGACAATCTTCTGCACGGGGCAATAATCGATAGTGCCAATGATGCCTGCATCGCTCTGGCCGAAGGCATTGCCGGAACCGAAACAGCTTTCGCTCAACGCATGACTGCCAAGGCAGCTGAAATAGGCCTCAAGAATTCCAGCTTCGCCA
>DATCEN010000120.1:0-3047 GCA_036510015.1 Aestuariivirga sp. | reverse complement strand
GACAATTTATCCACCATGCCAAAGGCCTCCGGCACAGGCCATTTCAAGATTGATCTGGAAATGCCCTTGGTGAAAGACCCACCAAAGGAACGCGTTGTCGTAAAAACCGCCGTTGAACTCTCTGATGTAGCTATTGCTGGCATCGCACCAGGGGTCGATCTCACCGACGGTAAATTCAAGCTCGATTTCAACCAACAGAATATCACGGTGAGCGGGCCTGCCAAAATTAATGGCCAGCCTGGCCAAATCAGTTGGAGCAAACCACGTGATTCCAATGCGGCCACGGCCCGCGTGGTGGCAACACTGGACGACAAATCCCGTGAGAAACTAGGGCTGCAATTACAGGACTATTTAGTTGGCCCCGTGGAAGTGGATGCCACAGTCACCAAAACCCCGTCTGGCAACGCCACCTTTGATGTGAAGGCCGATCTGTCCAAAGCCACGTTGCAGCTCAAGACACTAAGTTGGCTCAGACCACCCACACCCGGAACCTTGGCCACATTTAAAGTGGTATCGAGTGACGAAGGTCGCTCGGTGCAGGATTTTAAACTGGATGGTCAGGGCCTGCATGTGCGTGGCGCTTTTGAAACCGGAAAAGATGGCAAGCTGAAGCTCGTGAATATGAGCGAGATAAAGCTGGACGAAGACAATGTATTTTCTGCCCGCGCCATTCCCGGCGATGGAACGACTGATCTTACGATAAGTGGAACATTGCTGGATGCCAGACCCTATATCAAAACCATATTGTCTTCTCCGCCCAAAACCACAGGCACCGCGGATAATGCCAACGCCACACAGGATTTTACCCTGCGGGCGCATTTTGATAAGGTCACGGCCAATCGCGGCGAACTTCTCAATAACGTAACGGCGAATTTGCGCGCCCGTGGTGGGCGCATTGCTGAGGCAAACATTCAGGGCACATTTGTGAATGGCAAACAGGTCACGGCCACCATTGTGCCTTTGGCCAAGGGCAGGCAGATGAATTTGAAAAGCGCTGATGCGGGTTCAACTCTGCGCGCTGCTAATCTCTATTCCAAAGTGTCGGGTGGGCAACTCGAATTTTCTGCACTCATTGGCAATGAAGAAGGCTCTCCGATGCGTGATGGCAATCTCACGGTACGTGATTTTCAAGTGCGCAATGAAGCCACTTTGGCGGAAGTTGATAAGCGCGGAAAATCCGCTCAGACCGGCCCACGCTCTGATGCGGTAAGCTTCGCCACACTTTATTTACCCTTCACCACGGACGACCAATTCTTGCGCTTCAATGGTGGCACGGTGCGCGGGCCGACTTTATGCGCAACTGCTGATGGCGTGGTGCGTAAGTCTGATAATGCCATTGATATTTCTGGCACTGTGGTGCCGGCATGTGGCCTCTCACGCATTTTCAACAATGTGCCGTTGCTGGGTGATATTTTGAATGGTGGCAATTACAACGAGGGCATCTTCGGCCTCACTTACGCCATGACTGGCACTTTCGCTGAACCGAAAGTTCAGATGAACCCGCTTTCGGTTTTGGCCCCCGGCATGTTCCGCAGATTATTTGATTTCAACCCCAAGCCCTTGGGGCCGTGAGTTCAGGCCTGCTTCAACAACACGTGCTTTTTCTTGCCGAGTGAAAGCTTGATAGCCCCTTCAGCATTAAGTTTGCCGGCGTCTAACATCAGCTTGTCATCAGCCACGGCTTGATCATTCACCTTCACAGCGCCTCCTGCGATATTGCGCTTGGCGTCGCCATTTGACGAACAAAGTCCGGCCGCCACCAAGGCCTGCAACACGCCCATTGGCAATTGCACCGTTACAGTTGGCAAGCCCACAGCCGCCGCACCCTCTTCAAAGGTTTTGCGCGCGGTTTCGGCAGCAGCATTAGCCGCAGCGCGTCCATGCACCAAAGCCGTTGCTTCATTGGCCAGAATCTTCTTGGCCTCGTTAATTTCAGCGCCACCTAACGCGGCCAGCTTTGCAATCTCCGTCAGTGGCAAAGTGGTGAACAGCTTTAGAAACTTCACAACGTCAGCGTCTTCCGTGTTGCGCCAAAATTGCCAGTAATCATAAGGTGAGCGCATATCAGCGTTGAGCCATACAGCGCCCGCCGCTGTCTTGCCCATCTTGGCACCGCTGGCCAAAGTGATCAGTGGCGAAGTCAGCGCATAAAGTTGGTGCGTGCCCATGCGGCGGCCCAAATCCATGCCATTGACAATATTACCCCATTGATCACTGCCACCCATTTGAAGGTTACAGCCATGGCGTTTGGCCAGTTCAACATAATCATAAGCTTGCAGAACCATGTAGTTGAATTCAATGAAAGAAAGCTCTCCGCCTTCACGCTCTAAACGCATTTTCACAGAGTCCATCGCGAGCATGCGGTTGACACTGAAATGCTTGCCCACATCGCGCAGCATCTCGATATAGTTCAGCTTGGCCAGCCATTCGGCATTGTCCAACATGATGGCATCATGCGCGCCAGCACCAAACTTCAAGAATTTCTCAAACACTTGCTTGATTGAGTTTTTGTTATTTTCAATATCTTCAAGCGACAGAATTTTGCGGCTTTCATCGCGCCCCGATGGATCGCCCACCCGCGTGGTGCCACCACCCATAAGAGCAATGGATTTATTGCCTGTGGCTTGCAGCCAATGCAGCAACATAATGGGCACCATCGAGCCCACATGCAGCGAGGCGGCCGTGCAATCAAAGCCGATATACCCGATGGCCTCACCTTTGACCGCCAGTGCATCCAGCCCGGCAAAATCTGAACATTGGTGGATAAATCCACGTTCTGATATGATGTTAAGAAAATCTGATTTGTATTGGGCCATGATGCGGGCCTCATAACACGGGAACTTCACATGCCGCAAACTGTTCGCGCAATTGGTTTAATGTCCGGCACTTCGCTGGACGGCATTGACGTGGCTTACTTGGAAACCGATGGTGAGGGCCAGTTGAAACGCGGGTCCTCGGCCACTTATGCCTATGATGAAAAGCAACAGGCAATGCTTCGTCAGGCTTTAGTGGATGCGCTGTCGATCACTGGGAGAAGCCAGCGCCCG
>DATCEN010000119.1:0-6027 GCA_036510015.1 Aestuariivirga sp. | reverse complement strand
CAGGCGAGGTTTGGCTTCTGCCTCCAGCGTATAGGCAATGCCATTGCGCGTGGCATAGGCCACGGCCTCTTCAACAGTATCAAACCGCAGTTGCACTTGAGTTGAGGTGTCGCCGCTGGTCCAGCCCATCAAAGGATCAGTCGACATTCTGGTTTCGCGTATGAACTCAAGGAGCCATTCATTGGAATTGCCCTTGCCGGATTGCATGGCGTTTGGGGCGGGCTTGTAGATGCGTGCGGTCATATTGGCTCCCGTTAAATCAACTCGTGAATAGCACCAGACATCATTGGTTATCAAGGATCACTAAGCCCACGCAGCCGCTTCTTTGAAAAAGCCTGACCAGAGCCGCTCTTTAAATACTTTTCAAAATCACGCGCCAGTTTTTCGTCGCTAAAAGCCAAATAGGTCTCGATCCGCCAAGGAAGGAACTTGGATGTGTGCACAGACTCGCCGCGGTTATGCGCGGCAAGACGCTGTTTCAGATCTGTTGTAAAACCGGTGTATGTCTTTGATCGATCACTGAGGCTTCGAAGAAGGTAAACATAAAACATTTGCCAGTCCCCCTACGCGCCAAAAGGCGCTATGGGCGACACCCTTCACCATAGGCTTCGCTAAACTTTGTGCTTCATTTGGCGAAGCCACCCGAAGCCTATGGCAAAGGGTGGTCGGGGCGGCGGGATTCGAACTCGCGACCCCCTGCGCCCAAGGCAGGTGCGCTACCAGACTGCGCTACACCCCGACACTGCGCGGTGGATAGCTAAAAGAAACGCAAAGCGCAACCCTTCAATATGCGCAATCCTTCAATAAGAATGGCTGCGCAAAGCTTTCCACAACTGCCATTGCTTGCCAAGTTGACTAAAATCACAGCCTTGCCGCAATACACCCATGCCCTTCGCAGTGGCCTTGGCGATATAAGTTTGCGTAAGGCAAATATGCATAAAGGCAGGAAATATCTCTGGCTTCACTGTCCAGGCCGCTTGGCGGGCCTCGTTCAAGCGCGTTTGTGCCAGATGGCGCAAATCCGCCAGTATGACCATAGCTGCGGCCTCATGTTCGGGGGCATAAAGCCCATCCTGTGGAATTTGGCGCGCTGCCAGCATATCCGATGGAATCAAATTCTGTTTGAACGCTCGCGCCTCCGGTAAGCGGTTCAGCAGGCGCATCAGGCCGTAAGCCACACCTGCTAAACCTGCTGCCTCATCGCATTCAAGAGCTGCATCCTGATCGAGGATCATTGCTGCCAATTTTATAAGGCTTGATTCTGTTTCACCGAGTTGAGCTTCCAGGTCAAACAGGCTGGGCGGCGGATCAGAATAGAAATCTGTTTGGTGTGCCTTGGCCAAGCGCTGCAAAGCGAACTTGGGAATGTCCCCCACTTTGATGGCGGTTGCCAAAGCAATTGCCACAGGATGGGCTTGCTCATCGCCAAAATAGATTCCGTCCAATGTATCGAGCCAATATTGCAAACGAATTTCGGCCATCTGCGGTTCACTCACCTGGCCCGCGATGCGGCAAATCTCGGCGTTGAACGCATAGAGCGCCATGAGATGAGGTCTGGCTGTTTCTGGCGCAAGAAGTGCAGAGAGGTAACGATCACGGTCATGAGCGCGGACAATGGCGTTTGCCTCATCCATCTTAGCGGCCATCACGGCACCGCGATCAAAGCGGCCGCCACGCGTCTGCCTTCTGCCAGCATATAGTTGTAAGAGTGAATGGCCGCACTTGTTGTCATGGCATCAGCTTGCACCGCACCCAGCAATTGTGCCAGCGACGGAGCAAGACGCGCAAGTCTCACGCCTGTGCCCAGCACGAAAAAATCAATCTCAGATTTCTCAGCGAGCAGCAGCGAAAAATCCTCACCATCCCAAGCCCTCATCCCCGACGGCAACATCAGCAAATGCCCGCGGTGTGAATGATCGCCAAAGCGAAAGCCGCCATCACCGAACGAAGTGATGGCGCGCAGCTCTGGCAAAAGTTTCATCAGCCCTTGCTGGCCTTGGCTTGCGTGGCAGAAACCTCACGTTTGGTGCCCAGCATGATAAGCACAGGTGCTGCAATAAAGATTGAGGAATATGTGCCAACAAACACACCCCAAATCATTGCGGAGGTGAAGCCACGGATCACTTCGCCACCGAAGAAGAACAGCGCTAGCAACGCCATCAATGTGGCCAGGGAGGTTAAGATCGTGCGGGGCAGAACTGAGTTGATCGAAAAATCAATCAGGTCAGCCAGGCCCATCGCCTTATAGCGGCGCAAGTATTCACGGATACGGTCAAATACCACCACCGTGTCATTCAACGAATAGCCAATGATGGTGAGAATAGCCGCAACCACGGACAGGTTGAATTCCAGCCCAATTAAGCTGAATAGTCCGAGGGAAAGTGTAACGTCATGCAGCAATGACAAAACCGCGCCCAATGCAAATTGCCATTCAAAGCGGAATGACAAGAACACCAGCACGAAGAGAATGGAAAGCATCACAGCGCCAGTGGCATTTTGGGTATATTCAGATGAAACACTGCCACCAACAGTGTTGGCCGCACGCTTTTCAAAGTTCGGACCTAATGCTTCCATGATTTTCTTCTGGCTATTCTGGCCTTCCGCGTCACCTGCTTGGGCAGCCACTTTGATTAGCACATCATTGCCTGTACCCATTTGCTGCAGCTCAACTTTGCCGAGCCCAATGCTATCCAGCTCCTTGCGCAAATCATCCATTTGTATGGTCTGCGTGCCACGCACTTGAATCTCGGTGCCGCCTTTGAAATCAATGCCGTAGTTCAGACCTTTGAAAATAAAAAGAGCGATCGACAAAGCGCATAGAATGCCGGACAGAAAGAACCCGAAGCGCGAGAGGCGCATGAAAGGATATTTGGTGTCGTCAGGGATAAGACGAATGGGTTTCCAGCGCATCAGAGATTGATTTCCTTCGGTTTATAGCGGCGAACCCAATAGGCCATAATCAGGCGAGTGAGCGCGAAAGCAGTGAATAAGGTTGTGATGATGCCAACTCCAAGTGTGATGGCAAAGCCGCGCACCGGGCCAGTGCCCATGCTGAACAGAATAACGGCAGCGATAATGGTGGTGACGTTAGCATCCGTCACCGTGCGAAGGGCTGCGGTAAAGCCAGTTTCAATGGCAGAGAGTGCTGTCTTGCCATGACGCCACTCTTCACGGATACGCTCATAAATCAGCACGTTGCTATCAACTGCCATGCCCAGCGTCAGCACAATGCCGGCAATGCCTGGCAGTGTCAGAGTGAAACCGAAAAGAGACATCACACCAATCAACAGAATCAAATTGATGATCAATGCAAAGTCCGCAATGACGCCGAAGAAGCCGTAGGGCAACAGGATGAAGATCATCACAAAAATCAAGCCTGCAATGGCGGCGTAAACCCCGGCGCGAATTGAGTCAGCGCCCAAGCTGGGCCCAACTGTTGCCTCCTCTGCGATCACTAACTTGGCTGGCAAAGCACCAGAGCGCAGCGTGATAGCAAGATCATTGGTTTGCTCAATGGTGAAGTGGCCAGAAATCTGGCCGCTGCCGCCAAGAATTGGCGTGTTAATCACCGGATCACTTTCTACAATGCCATCCAACACAATGGCGAAGGGTTTGCCGACGTTTTCCGCGGTGAGTTTACCAAAGCGCAGCGCACCCTTTTGATTGAACTTAAAAGTTACTTCGGGCGTATTTGTTTGTGAGTCAAAACCGGGTTGAGCGTCGGTCAAATCAGCGCCGTCAACTGTGGAAAGGCCTGCTGTCTGCACCCACATTTGTGGCAAGGCTTTCTTCTCTGAATCCGAAAGTTCTTTGACGGTGGGATCGGCTTTCATTTTTGCAGCCAAGGCTGCATCAACGTCTTCCTTGCGTGGATAAGCCGCGCAATCTGGAGGTGGCAAGGCATTGGCGGTTGATGGCTGATCATGGCATAGCAATTGGAATGTCAACTTAGCGGTGGAACCAAGCAGGTTCTTCACACGGTCCGGATCTTGCAATCCTGGAATTTGAATTGAAATGCGGTTCGCACCCTGTTGTTGAATGGCGCTTTCGGTTGTTCCCAAACCATTGATTCGGTTTTCCAACACGCGGATCGCCTGTTTCAATGAAGTTTGCATCTTGGCTTCAAAGCCTTTGGCCTGAATAGCGAAAACATATTGCCCATTGTTTTGGGTCAAACTGAAAAGGTTGACCGCAACACCTGCACTTAAAATTCCTGAATCCAGCGGCTGCAACAATTTATTCAACTCTGGCGTAACTTTGGGGGCATCTTCTGGTTTGTTCAATGTGACAGAAACCCCGTCAGAGGTCTTGGACAGATTGGTGTAACCAATCTTCTGTTCACGCAAAGTGGCGCGAATATCGCCCATCAACTGTTGCTGAACTTTTTCGGTCAGATCCTTCTTGTCAACTTCCATCAAGATGTTGGCACCACCTTGTAAATCCAGGCCCAAGGTCATGGGTTTCAGGCCCAGCTTTTGGGCCAAGACGTGAATTCCTAAAGGTTCGAATGCGTTGGGTGCCGCAAACAGTATGCCAAGAAATACCGTGCCAAGAATCAGCAAGGTTTTCCAACGTGGATAATGGAACATTAGGCTTTGGCCTTTGCGGCCTTCTGAGGCTCAGTCTTGCTGCGAATATCTGATAGGCCTTGGCGCAACATACGCACCTGCACATTTGGGCCAACTTCAACCAGCAATTCAGTATCATCAACCACGCGCACCACTTTGCCGATGAGGCCGCCATTGCTGACGACGGTATCGCCGCGCTGCACGTCTGCCAGCATCTTCTGATGATCAGACGAGCGCTTTTGTTGCGGGCGGATCATGAAGAAATAAAATACGCCAAAGATGCCGATCATCGGAATCATCATTCCGAAAAGATCAAAGGGGCCGCCGCCTGCAACTTGTGCCAAAAATGGATCGAACTTCATTATCACTCCCATATCCGCAATTAGTTGCGGCCAATCATAAATGCCGCCTTAGGCGGCAAAGCAAAACTTGCGCGGAATATAGCCATGGATTAGGCCATTGCAACCACTCGCTTTCAGGAAAGTTGCAATGGGCAAAAATGACGATATGCGCCTAATCGCCGAGGCTTTGGCCCGTTTGGCGCCAGAACATGCCAAAGCACCGAGTTTTGCTAAGGCTGAGGCCTTTGTTTGGAATGGGTCTGTGGCGGGCCTTTTGCCTGTGTCAAAGGTCAACCGCGTCGATATTGCCCTTTTGCAAGGCATCGACCAATCCAAGGCCACTTTGGTTGAGAACACGACACGTTTTGCCAAAGGCTTACCCGCCAATAATGCTTTGCTTTGGGGAGCCAGAGGCATGGGCAAGTCTTCATTGGTGAAGGCGGTTCATGCCGCGATTGCACAAAGTCACAAGGCGTTAAAGGTTGTTGAAATTCACCGCGAAGATATTTCCACTCTGCCCCAACTTATGGCCCAGTTGCGGGCAGCGCCAAAGTTTCGCTTTATTGTGTTTTGCGATGATCTGTCATTTGATGCCGATGACACCAGTTATAAATCGCTGAAGGCCGCACTCGATGGTGGGCTCGAGGGACGGCCGGAGAATGTGATCTTCTATGCCACGTCCAATCGCCGCCATTTGTTGCCGCGTGACATGATTGAGAATGAACGTTCTACCGCCATATCACCATCTGAAGCCGTGCAAGAAAAAGTCTCACTATCGGATCGCTTTGGGCTTTGGTTGGGCTTTCATCACTGCAGCCAGGATGACTATTTCGCGATGGTTGAAGGTTATGCCAAGCATTTCAAATTGAAAATTCCACTGGCCGATCTTCATGCCCAAGCCAATGAATGGTCAGTCACACGCGGTGCGCGTTCTGGGCGCGTGGCTTGGCAGTTTGTGCAAGATTTGGCTGGAAGGTTGGGTCATAGGCTGGGGTGAATGACAATAGCCATTAGCATGAGACTCTGATAGCAAAACGCCATGATGAAGCCCATTAAAATTCTTACGGCGTGTATTGCTATTCTGATGGGTGCAAATCATCTGGCCTATGCAGACACTG
>DATCEN010000118.1:0-2795 GCA_036510015.1 Aestuariivirga sp. | reverse complement strand
GCGATTTGGATGCAGCCCAAATCTAAGGTGACAGCAGAACAACACAAAGAATTCTTCGGCCAGCTCAGCCACACATCTGATGCACCAGCACTGACCATTCATTACCGTGCCGAAGGCAAACAAGAATACAATGTGTTGCTCTATGTGCCAGCAGAGCGCCCTTTTGATCTTTACGATCCCGAGCGCAAAGGCCGCCAAAAACTATATGTAAAGCGTGTATTTATTGCCGATGATGCGGCACTACTTCCGCCCTATCTCAGATTTGTGCGCGGCGTGGTGGATAGCTCTGACATGCCGCTCAATCTCAGTCGCGAAATGTTGCAGAACAATCCTGATGTGGCAGCCATCCGCAAGGCGGTCACCAACCGCGTGTTGCAGGAGTTGAAGAAACTGGGCGAAAGCGATGCTGATACATTTACAAAAATATGGGAAGCCTTCGGCCCGGTTATCAAAGAAGGCCTCTATGAGGATTGGGAACGCCGCGATGCGCTGTTTGACGTAGCGCGTTTTAAATCCACCAAACGCGCTTCCATCACCTTGAAAGATTACATTGCGGATCTGAAAGAAAATCAAACTGCGATTTATTATCTGACTGGCGAAGATGCAGCCAAAGCCGCCGCCAGCCCGCAACTTGAAGGCTATAAATCGCGTGACATTGAGGTGCTGTTACTGACCGATCCGGTGGATTCGTTCTGGGTGCGCACCGCCATGGGCTTTGAAGGCAAGCCTTTTAAATCTGTCAGCCAAGGTGCGGGCGATCTTGATACCATTAAACCCGCCGAAGATAAAAGGCCGGAGGCAAAAGACACACCTGAAACCGCAGCACTCATCGCGGCTTTCAAGCTGGCGCTTGGCGCGCGTGTATCCGATGTGCGCGCTTCTAAGCGCCTCACGGATTCGGCTTGCTGCATCGTCAATGATGGGCAAATGGATAGAACCTTGGAAAAGCTTTTATCGCGCCAGAAAGATTCCGGCGTTGCAATTTCAGCACCAGTGTTGGAAATCAATCCAAGCCACGTGCTCATCACAGCTTTGGCCGCTGCATTAAAAGCCAAAGGCCCAAGTGCTGTGGAAGACGCAGCATATTTGCTGCTTGATCAGGCGACAATGTTGGAAGGTGAAGTGGTGGCTGATCCATCGGCTTTTGCCAAAAGGCTGGATGCAATGATGGCTAAGGCGTTTGGATAATCAATCTAAGCGTGGATGCGCATGAGAAGGCCACGCGCGTCCCGCTCTTCAGCCGTTGGAAAATGCAGCGCCTTGTTTTCCAGGATTCGTCGAGCTGACCAGGCGGCTGCACAGGCATCAATGATATCGTCGCGCTTCACCTGGCTTTTGCGATAATTGACCGTGGTAAAATCAAACTCTGGAAAGCCAGCCTTGCGCAGTAATGAGAGCCGTTCAGTCTCGCCTTCCACTGACTTCTTCTTGTGCTGCAGCGCCTTTTTACCATTCATTGCATAGAATGAAACTTCTGGGTGAACTTCACGAACAAGTTTTTCAATATCGGGTGACATGACACGGTCAACCTCCTGCATGCGCGGCCGAATAGCATTTGTGACCGGAGGTATGCTGACATTCTCGGAGTGGAGCTTGTTGATGCGAATGGCTTCCGTGTAGTTTGCAGCGTGGACGGCCGCCCGGCAAGGGACGGGAAAGACCCGCGAACCAAAGGGTTTCAAGGCCTTGCGCGCCTCAATATCAGCGTTGCGTCCATAGATGTCAGGAAAGCCAATCGGCATGTCCACCGCGATCATTGCGGCACCTTCATTTAAGATTTCTACAAATGCGTTCAACGGAAAGAGTTTGCCGGTGGCCTTGCCTTCCCCCCATGTAATCGCAATCCATCCAGCGGGACAACCATCGACACCAATAACTGTTTTGCTCATGGCGTTTCCTTATTAGAATATATTCTTCTCAAACAACGGACGATTCTCTGCAATCCGCTCCACGCCCATCGCCTTTAAATCAATGCTGCGATATTCACCAAAGCAAATGAGTTCCGCCAAGGCATTGCCCGTGGCTGGCCCCTGTTGAATGCCATGGCCGGAAAAGCCATTTCCGAAATAGAAGTTTTCCAGCGTGGGATGACGACCAATTATGCCGTTATAGTCAAACCAGTTATAGTCATAATGGCCCACATAGCTCGACACCACTTTCAGTGCCTCACAAGCTGGAATGCGCTCATAGACGGAGGGCCAAATTTTTTCCTCAAACCAGTGATGCTCCATTTCCCAATCTTTAATCTCGGGCTCTTCGTCATCGGAAGGCGTGAAGCCAAATAGAAAATTACGTCCTTCTGGCCGCCAATAAACCCCGTCTGTGTTGAACCAAGCGGGCCCTTTACGAAATTCTTCAGGGGCCGCCGGGCAATCCACCACATAGACATAACGTTTGGCGGCAGAGACAGGCAGATCAAAGCCCACCAAGGCGGCGATTGCCCCACCAGATGTGCCAGCGGCATTTACAACTGCTCCAGTGCTAACTTTACCTGCGATTTTAAGTGTCACAGATTTCACTTTATCATCCGCTTCAATCGCTATCACTTCATCGGAAATGTAAGCAGCGCCTTTGGCAATCGCTCCCTTGCGGATGAGTTGAAGAAACCCGTAAGGATCAAACCAACCTTCACCGGTTCGGCCCCAACTGCCCATGGCAACGCCATCAAAATTGGCATAGGGAAAGTTCCTTTTTAGGTCGGCGCGATCAAAAACCACGGTGTTTACACCCATGGAGTTTTGCAATTTGGCATTTCCTATCAGTGTATCAACCGATGCTTCACTCGCCAAAACCAA
>DATCEN010000117.1:0-2668 GCA_036510015.1 Aestuariivirga sp. | reverse complement strand
AGTTAGTGATGCAGACAAAGCTTACCTCATCCAACAGATTGAGACGCGGTCAGGTCTATCGGCCGCCGATTCGGAAAAGCGGCTCAGCGAAACAATCACCACGTTGCGCGCACAAGCTGAGTCGACGCGAAAATATGGAATTCTTATCGCCTTTCTCACTGCAGCTTCTTTGCTGATTAGTGCCGTGGCGGCGTGGTGGGCTGCCGTATCAGGCGGCAAGCACCGCGATGATGCTGTGGATCACTCTCATCTCACGCGTTGGCGTTGAGAAACGTTCCTCCCTAGACTTAGGCGGATCGCGTGATCCGCCTTTTTTATGATCGGTTTGCTCATCGATGCAAACCAGATTTCGCGCCAACGCCTTGCGAATTTTAAGGGTGGCCTTCAGCGTCACATTTTACGCACATCAGAAGGCAAAGAGATCTTGCAATGGCCCGGTTTTACCAATGACCCATTGTGCGACCAGATCAGCTACAATCTTTAAAAAGATGATGCCATTGCCTCCGGCACCTAGAATAGCGAAGACATTGGCGCGGCCGGGTACTGGGCCTATGCATGGTAACCCAGTCGGACTTGCTGCAAATGTACCGGCCCATCGGAACTCTGCTTTCCCATCAATATTGGGTAAAATCATCTTTAGCTTCGCCAATACCAGTTTGGCTTTTTCACCAATAAGCTTATCTCGGTGCTTCGCATTCAGGAAGGTTTCATCTTCCTCGCCGGCAATAATACTTCGATCCTTGGTTGTTCGAAAATAGAGGTGGGGACTTGAAGCTTCACAAATTAATGCACGGCTGGGCCAAATCACACCTTTGGCCTGCTTTGCCGTCGCCAAAGCCCAAGTGGAAATGAGCTTGTATTTGTGTTTGGGAATATCAAATAGCGCATCATAATCTGTTGCCGCGACCACTTTTCCTGCGGTGATCGGATTAAGCCTTTCGAAACTGACAAAGCAGCTAAATGGCGTGCCTGCAATACCATCAACGGTTAGAGGAAAAGCAATATCACTACCCTTTTGCTGGCACTGCTGCACAAGCGATAGAGTGAGTTTTCGCGGATTGGGCTCAAATACTCCGGAGGAACAAATTGCTCCTTCGCGACCAAATCACAATGAACATTTCGTCTTCGACGACAATCACCCTGCAGCCTTCCGCAATGCGAGGCGTAGCCATTCATTCCTCCGATGGGTTTGCCGTTAGAAGCTCTCCGACTTGGCTGGTGATAGGCAACTCAATGGTGCATACCCCGTCAGTCGGAACAAACTTCCGGGTCACATTCGCGTCGAGTTCATGGCCCAAGGACCGTTCGCAGCTATGAAGGCCATACATGGAACAAAAACACGAGAAGTCCGTTTTTCGCCATATGACGGCCACCGCACAGATGAATTGATCCCCCAAGAGTCAGTTTGGATGTGTTGGAGAGAGGAAGGCAAATATGGATTCCGTTGCTGATGCAGTATTTTTGCGCCGGATTTTATACGCGATGATGGGTCTGACGATGTTGACTGGCATTTTAGCTACGATAACCGCTGTCGAAGCGATGAATGCCAAGCCTTCAACTTGCGTGTCTGACTGCCAGCAAGTCATTTTCTATTAAAAATTGCATTCGCAGAAAATAAGAAAATTAAAAGGCAAGCAACTTCATGGCGTAGCCGATGTAAATCGTATTGGCGATTGCGGGCAAGTTGAGCCTCATCTAGCCGATTTGCTGTCAATCTTGGTCGCGACGCCTCAGGGCCTCCAATAAAATATTCACACCGAAGAAAAGTTAAATGCTCGTGGATATTTCCGTCCATAAAAGCCAAGGGAATGTCCAACGAACAATCAGAAAACACAAAAGAATAATGATAATGAAACTGTCACCAAAAGCGGCAAACATAAGCAGCAACATTCTTCCACCGACATGGGCCATTCACAATGGAGTGCTCCCCGTGAAGTGGTCCATCAACTGAGATAGGAATGTCCCATTTTAGGAGGACCAAGGAATGGTTGGAAAGTGAGACAAACCTGAAGAGATCATATCGAAACTGCGGCAGATTGAGGTGCTGCAGGGGCAAGGAAGGCCGATTGCGGATGCAGTCTGGCAGGTCAGTGTGGCGCAACAGACATATTATCGCTGGCGCAAACAGTATGGTGGCATGAGCAGGGATCAACTCAGGCGATTGAAGGACCTTGAGACGGAAAACTAGCAGCTGAGGCGGGTGGTTTCGGATTTGACCCTAGACAAGGTGATCCTGACGGAGGCGGCAAGGGGAAACTTCTAAGCCCTTCGCTCAGGCGTCAGTGCATTGACCATGTGCGCCAGAACCCCATGGCGTATCGGAGCAACGGGTGCTGCCGCACACTTGGCCAACGTCGCTCGTCACAGCGCAGGGTCCCCTTCGGCCTGCCTGACGAGCAACGGCTGACCGATGACATCATCACGCTGACCCGCAAGTGTGGGCACTGTGGCTATCGCTTGATCACCGGAACGTTGAACAACAGCGGCTGGCATGTGAACCACAAGCGCGTCGAGCGGATCTGGCGGCGTGAAGGGCTGAAAGTCCCATAAAAGCAGGCAGAGACGGGTCGGCTCTGGCTGAATGACGGGTCCTGCGTCCGCCCCAGACCAGTACGCCCAAACCATGTCTGGTCCTATGACTTTGTCCAGAACCGAACCCATGACGGAC
>DATCEN010000116.1:0-2094 GCA_036510015.1 Aestuariivirga sp. | reverse complement strand
CTTCGTATGGTTTGAATGCAGCCTTGGCAGCAGCAGCAGTGAGTTCACCCAATTTGGTGAATTCAGCCAGGCCAGCTTCGAAAGCTTCTTTGGCATAGGTTTGTTGAATTTCAGCGGCCTTTTCAAAAGACTTAGCGGCAACAGCAGACTGCCAAACAGTGCTGCTCTTCTCGAAAGACTTCTTTGAGAAATCAGCTACTTCGGTTGCAATGGCTTGGGCGCTTTTGGTTACCGCAGCGGATGACGCGGTAAAAGCTTCTAAGCCTTCTTTGTTGAGGTTCTGGACTTCTTCAAATGACTTAATCATGGTGGCTCTCCGTGGTAATGTTTAAGTGGTAAACTCTGTATGAGTGGGATATATGTGCACTGCACCATTTTGTCAAGATTTATTTTGCACTGCAATATAATTTCAATTAATTTAGTATTTGAATCAATTTACCCGATGGTAAGTAGGCCTTTCTAAACAGGGCTACCGTGCAGTGGCATTGCTTGTTATTTGGGTAAATTATTAGAGTGGGATGGATCAATTGAAGTTGCGTGTTGTCTCTGCGGTTTTGGTTTTGGCTATGGCTTGCTCGCCGGTTTCTGCCTTGGCGCGTCCTGAGTTTTCGGCGATCACGATTGATGCTCGTAATGGCCAGATATTATTTTCTGATCATGCTGATGGTCTGCGCCACCCGGCCTCTCTCACCAAAATGTTGACGCTATATATTTTGTTTGGCGAAATGAAAGCTGGCAAGGTCGACCGCGATACACGCCTTAAGATTTCAGTGCATGCAGCTTCAATGGCGCCCACCAAATTGGACCTGACCCCGGGCTCAACCATTTCAGTTGATGAAGCCATCAAGAGCTTGGTTACGAAGTCGGCCAATGACGCGGCAGTTGCCATTGCTGAAAACCTAAGCGGCAGCGAAGGGGCATTTGCGGCGCGCATGACAAAGGTTGCCCATTCCATTGGCATGACACGATCTAACTTTAATAATGCCTCGGGCCTGCCCAATTCTGCGCAATATACAACTGCGCGGGACATCGCCACCCTGGGCCTGCGCCTGATGCGAGATTTTCCGCAATACTATCCATATTTCCGCACCACAGAGTTCGAGTTTCATGGGCGTGTGATTAAATCACACAACGCATTGGTCATGCATTACCCAGGCACCGATGGGTTTAAAACCGGTTATATAGCCGCTGCTGGTTTCAATCTTGCCACCTCAACCAAGCGGGGTGATAAACGACTTGTAGGCGTTGTGTTGGGTGCGCGCTCGCCCGCAATCCGAACGCGCTATATGGAACATATGCTGGAGGGGCAGTTCGCTAAGGCCCATGATGGCAATACTATTGCTGCGCTTGCAGGCTCATCCGCTGGTGCCTTAAATCCAATAGAAGTAACAGACAAAGACAAGCCCGCAGGAATGAATAATTTGGGTCTGGCGGCCGCTGCGGCAAACGCGTCCACACCTGATAGCAAAGCCGCAGAACCCACAGACACTAATACACCTAAAGTGATGGATGCTCAGCTGGAACCAGTTGATACTGCGAAAAAGCCAGAAAAGATTCCCTTCGCCGTGGTGTCAGCCAATGACAAACCAGGGGATATTGCAAAAAGTTTCGGCGACAGCTGGAATGTGCAAGTTGGCTCTTATGCTGGTAAGCCTTCTGCCGAACAACAACTCACCACTTCGCGCCAAAAGTTTGCATCACTGTTTGAAGGCAAGCCTGGCTTCACGATGCAAGATGATAAAGGTGGCACTGTGGTTTACCGTGCCCGCTTTGCTGGCTTCTCCGCAGACACCGCCGCAAAAGCGTGTCTTGCGTTGAAGGAAGAAGGCGCATCTTGTTTGATGATTGCGCCAGAAAGCTAATCAGCTTTTCAACAGTCGGTCTCGCGCGGCATTGATCTTCGCTGACAAATAAGTGCTTCCACCGGCATCGGGATGAATGGCACGCAGCAGTTTTTTATGGGCAGCGCGAATGTCTTCGGGTGATGCCGAAGCAGTGAGACCGAGAACGTCAAGAGCCTCAGCTTTGTCCATCGACGCGGCAGTTGGCGCAGGCTGGGCAGGCCTGTTAAATCCAAATTGTTGCCAGCCTAAG
>DATCEN010000115.1:0-2080 GCA_036510015.1 Aestuariivirga sp. | reverse complement strand
TCTTTGACTTAAGACCAGTGAGATAAACCTGCCCATCGTAACCCATGGAGAATGGATCTTTCTGATCTTCCACACTGACCAAAGTTCCTGCTTGAACAAATGCCCCGGTTTTATCTTTGATAATCACAAGAGCTGAACCCGTATCTTTCTTCACCCCGAAGTCGACCACCACACCGCTCATAGTGCGGGCCGCAACGCGCTTGTCGGTTTCTGTTACATTGGAATTGAGTGGCAAAGTGTTGGGGTCAATACTGATCTTGGCTGGCCTGTAAGATTGCAACTCGGTGAGCAAGAGTTTGCCGTTGCTGCCAGTGGTTCCGGCATAGCGGTTTTCATATTCCACCCTCACGTTTGGCACGCCAGCATCTACTACCGCAAAAGCATCCTGCACTTGGTTGCCCGCAAACACGCCAGCTTTCGTGCCAATGAGAGATCCTTCAACACGCATGTCACCTGAAACAATGTTGCTACTACTATTCACATCGGCAGAAACCAATGCCTGCTCAGCACGGTATGCGCCAGAGGCTGAAAGATTGGCACCGTTGGTATAAAGCCCGCTTGCCCGCCAACCGTAAGAGCCATAGCTGCTGTCCAATGGCTTGCTGGCGGAAGCCTGAACTGAGGGACCATTCTTGTTATCATAGTTTGCTGAACTGGATGCGGTGATTGATTTATCAGCTCCACCAAGCGGCATCGTGAAGCCAACGCCAAAGCCAAAATTGCTGGTGTCTAAACTATCGATATAGGCATTGGCGAAAAGCGTTATCTGGTTGCGCAAGGATTTTGTGGCATTGGCATTGATGAGAAGTGATTCAGGTCCGGTTGCGGGTAAGTAGTGAATAACACCGCCGCTCAGTGTTAGCTTCATGTCTGGCACACCATAAGAAGCAGTTAACTGATCCACCGCCAGTGGAACTGCCGCTGATGTGAAGATGCTTCCAGGCGTAACCTGTTGGTTGGCCGTGACGGCGGCGAGATCATTGAAATTACCAAATGTGCGCGAACTGGAAGCATGAATGCGAAAATTGGTTTTTTCCCAATCCCAAGCGACATAGCCAAAGCCGCCAAGGTTGCCTTGATAGTCGCTGAGAGCGGCGGCAACATTGAATGTGCCAATCTTGCCAGCTTGAAACACGCCGCCCAAACCGCCTTCGAACAAATCAGATTTGGCTTCAAGATGAGCCTGTGCGGTTATCTCTTTGGTGAGGCCATAACGGCCAGAAGCGATCAACATCGGATCAGTGTTGTAATCAAATGAATCCGTGCCGTAGTTGAGGCGGGCAAGACCAAGATCAACTGAATAATCAAATAGCTTTGGGGCTAGCAAAAGTGGCGACGAATAAAGCGGCGCCACAACAGCTGTCTGTCGGCCTGTGGTATCGGTCAGTATAAGCTGCGCATCGCCTTGCGCGCTGATCATCGGCATGCGGTCAACCTCAAAGGGACCCGGCTGTACCTGTTGCGAATAGGTTCTGATGCCGTTCACAAAAACATCGAGTGTTGATGGCACAGCCGCGCTGCCGTTAAAATTGGCCATTGGTGTTGTGATTAAATCCGGCCTGATAGAGAAATCGCGCTGTGCCTCCAAGCCTCCCATGCGCACCGGGCGCGTCCAATCCAAACCACCACTCACAAAATCGCCCGCGCGATAAGTTTCTGCGCGGTTCTGGCTGGAAGAAGTCCAGCTAGTGTCAAGGCGGGTGATGGTTGAATCAGCGAAGGTGGTGGTGCCCACGATCCCAGTCTGACGCAAAACCCCAAATGGCGCATAAGCTCTCGCATCAAGGTTAAGCGAAGCACCAGTGAAGTTGGTATTGCCGCCGCCAAGATTGGTGTTGGCCGCGGCATAGGCCCCATAATTTAACACCGCACCATAACCACCTTCTGCGGCCACCATGTCTTCCTTGGGCACGACATCATAGGCCTTAGGGATGCGCGCGCTGTCTAACGCACTAATATCAATCGTTAGAGCTTTTTCGTCGAATTTATAGGTCAACCCCGGAATTTTGGCCAAAGCAATTTGCTCATCTGCCTTGCCCACGCCCGGCGCTTTGATGCCAATTTCTGTGAGTTCTGACCG
>DATCEN010000114.1:0-3165 GCA_036510015.1 Aestuariivirga sp. | reverse complement strand
TGAACTGCTTTGGATAAAGTTGAATCGTCCGCGCCCACCCAAGTTTTCGTTTGCAATTGCCTCCTTGATTGCACAAAGATCAGCTGTCACATTATTTGTTCATTGGATTGCCGCCCATGGTAACGCCCAAAGTTTCTGTCGTTATCAATGCCTATAATGGCGATGCATGGATTGATGAATGTATCACGTCCATTCTCGCTCAAACCATGACGGAATTTGAATTGATTATCGTCAATGATGGTTCAACCGATGGCACTTGGGAGAAGATCCACTCATATAATGATCCGCGCATTCGCGCCGTCACTCAAGAAAATCGCGGCATAGCGCCATCGGCCAATCGCGGTGTTGGGCTGGCGCGCGCAGCTTATGTGGCGCGCATTGACCAAGACGATGTGATGATGCCCACGCGTCTGGCAAAACAGTTCGCCTTCTTAGAGGCCAATCCTGATATCGCTTTGGTGTGCACTTATGCTCAGCTCATCTATGTGGATAAATTGAGCGAGGATTTATATCGCGCACCCATCAGCCCACGCGCACTGCGCCTGCGCTTGGTGTTTGAATGTCCCATCGTTCAGCCATGTGTAATGTTCCGATCCGATGTGGTGCGCGCACTTGGCGGCTATAATGAAAGCAAGCTGTTTTATCCCGCCGATGATTTTGAACTGTGGAGCAGGATTGCCAGACAGCATAACCTGACCACCATTCCTGAAGCGCTGACCCGCTATCGCATCCGCCCCGAAAGCCCATCACATTCCATGCGCTCGGTGAAGCACAATGTTTTGATCTCATCCAATTTCCTGCGCTGGCTTTTGAAAGACGAATGCACTGCGGCTGAATGCACCAGCTTGGCCAGCATTTTTCACCGCCTCGCGGGTGATATTGCTCCGTTGAAACTCGCCCGCGCTTTGTGGATGTTTGACCGCGTGGCCGATATCATTGCTGGGCCGCGCAGCAGCTGGGATGATGAAGTGAAATCGGTTTACGGCCTGCAGCGCCAGATGATTTTCTTCCATCATCTGTTGCGCCGAAAGGGTTTGAGAAGCCTGGTACAGCCCATTTCCAAGCTGGCTTTGCGTAACTAATCCAGCCACGATCATTTCACGACAACATCGCAACCCTGCCACAATTGGGCAGAACCCTCGACACATTCGGCCCCCATAAATTGCTCAACAACGACCGAGGCGGTCAATGAACGGCACAAACAGGGTTTTCGGCGATGGAACTATTTACTGCTCAAGGCGTTTCTCTCATGTCCGCACGGGCGACCAAGTCCATGATCCGCGGCGCCTTCTATAGCGTAATCTAGGTATCACTTGCGTAAAATGAACGGTAAATGAACAGGGTATTCAGCGATGGTTCTATCTCACTCAGCTAATTTCATTCCCAACTTCACAAGGGAACACACGGCTATGATCCGCAACGCTCTTATTTCATTCTTGCTGGTTGCAATTGCCGCCACAGCGGTTGTCACTCTAGCGTCAAGTTCAGTTTTCAGCGCCCAGAACGGCGTGAACACCACGTTCCAAACCGTTGATGGTGATGCGGCCCCGCGCCACCTCGTTTTCCAAAAATGCGCATTGGAGGATTGTTCCGATACGCCACAATGAATTTATCTTGGCATAAGGTGTAGAGCTCCCCTCTTCCACCCCACCACCTTATGCCTCACCTGAACCAGATGCCGGGCGGCCCCGCCACCCCCATCCCCCCTCACGGCCAAGGCTGATCCGGTGTCTGGTTCTTTTTCTTTCTTTAAGTCCCCGCAAGAGACGTCCCCTGCAAGGTTCACTTTTTGCGTCAAGCACCTAACCATCTAAACGCAACCCGCCTCATCTGGCGGGTTGCGCCGTTTTGGGCTCTGGACTAGCCTCAGCAAAAATATGGGAGGACGATAATGACTAAGATTTTGATGGTGGCCAGTTTGATGGCCCTGCCCCTGTTTAGCGGCTTTGCCTTGGCCGATGGCATTGAAGGCATGTGGAAGCGCCCCAATGGCATTCTGGTTTCGGTTCACAAATGCGGCGCTGAATTCTGCGTAACCGCAGCAAGTGGCGGCCACAAAGGTGAAAGTGCCGGCAAAATGGCGCCTTCTGGCACTGGCAAATATGCCGGAACCCTAACCGATCTTGAAGCTGGCAAAACCTATTCAGGCAAAGGTGCGCTTTCTGGCGACAGCCTTACAATGTCTGGCTGTGTTCTGGGCGGGCTGTTCTGCAAGGGCGAGAATTGGGCGCGCCAATAGGGCGATAACCAAGGATAACCACACCGATAAATTCCATATTGCTTGGCAATACCCTTTCATGTTAATTAATTTTTAACAAGTGGCTCCGTGACAACGGATATGGGGTGTTCGAGATGTTCAACTACAAGCATTTTTCTATTTTGCTTATCAGCAGCACAATGTTTGCTGCTTCTGCCTTTGCAGCGGATATTGTATCCCCGCCAGATCAGCTTGCAGCTGTTTCAGAAATAAACGGAAAGCTAGAATTCGGCGGCGGCTTTGGCGGCATGGATGGTTTTGGCAGCACCAACCCAGTTTACGGTGGCGGCTCCATCACCATGCCCTTAGGCAACGCCTTTGGCCTGCAAGGCGACTTTGCCGTGGATAATCAATTAGGACAAACCGAAATCGGCGGTGCCGCACATTTGTTCACGCGCGATCCTAATCGTTACCTTTTGGGTGCCATGGGCGGTTATGCCAGCTTCGGTCAAGCATCGGGTGCCTGGATTGGGCCTGAAGCAGAACTTTATGCCGACCGCATTTCATTAGAAGCTATTGGTGGCTATATTCGCGTTACGCCAAATGGCCTCAATGGCTATGATAAGTTATATGCCGTTGGCAATATCGGCTATTATGCAACGAACAATCTGCGCTTCACCATTGGTGCTGGCACAGTGGCTGATTTCAAATCGGCGCATCTGGGTGCAGAATACCTGTTGTCAGATGTTGGCGTGCCCGTTTCGCTCAAACTTGACGGCAGAATCGGTGACAACAATTTTTATTCCGCAACGGCAGGCGTTGCGATCTACTTCGGTGGGCCAAGCAAGGACTTGATCCGCCGCCACCGCGAAGACGATCCGCCAAACGGTGTGCAGAGCTTGTTTAGCGCAGGTGGCGTGAACTTAGGGGTGCAGCCTGCCGCAGGGACGCCGCCGGCGTGTATAAGA
>DATCEN010000113.1:0-3456 GCA_036510015.1 Aestuariivirga sp. | reverse complement strand
CTGCATCAGGGTCAGATCCACGCACTGATTTGTGCAAAGCCGATATAAGATTGTAATGGCCATCGGCAGCCTTGTCGTAGAGCGGCAAGCGCTTGGCGGTGACTTTGCTTAACGCTGCAACATCCAAAGCTGCAGCACCTTCTGACACAGCATTAAAAACTTCTTCGACGAGATTGAGGAAATAACGCCCATCGCCATCAGCCATGTTGATGAGGGCGGCGCGCGCCTCAGATGTCAACGGCACCAGACGCTTTTCATAGAGCGCGGCGCGTTCCAGCAACCCGGCCAGGGCCTGCTCATCCAGTCGCTGCAACACTAATACTTGCGCACGTGAAAGCAGCGCTGAGTTAAGCTCAAAACTTGGGTTCTCAGTGGTTGCTCCAACCAGCGTGATGGTGCCATCTTCAACGTAAGGCAAAAAACCATCTTGCTGGGCTTTGTTGAAGCGGTGGATTTCATCCACAAACAGCAGTGTTCCCCTCCCCTGCATGCGCCGCATCCGCGCTTGCTCGAAGGCCTTCTTCAAATCTGCAACGCCAGAAAACACCGCCGACATCTGCTCAAACGCCAAACCCGTTTCACCAGCCAATAATCGCGCAATCGTGGTTTTGCCTGTGCCCGGCGGGCCCCAAAGAATGATTGAGGGAATGCGGCCAGAGGCCAGCATTTTGGTGAGACTGCCATCGGGGCCAACCAAAGCGTCTTGTCCCACTACATCCGCAAGTCGCGTGGGTCGCAACCGATCAGCCAGAGGCCGCGGGCCTTCTTTATCCATTCCCGCTGCCTCAAACAGACTGGTCATCACCCCAGCCTGAGATATAGTTTTTGAGCGCCGCGCTCTATCATAATAGTTAGGCCGCGCCCCGCCTGCTGAGCAGTTTTCAGCAAGGTCTGAACATTATCGATGTTAACGCCATTGAAAGTGCGGATGATGTCGCCCTTAGCAAAGAACTGTTGCGCTGGCCCATTTGCCACCGCACTGACCACTACGCCTGATGCACTATCATCCATATCTAATTCGGATGTCACCGCAGGCGAAAGATTGTCAACCGTCACGCCAGCCAGGGCGGCAGGGCTGGCCAGTATTTGCTCATCGCGCGCAACTGTTTCAGGTGCCGCAATCAAGGCAACGGAGTAATTATGCGGTGCGCCGTTACGCTGCACTTCCAACAGTTTCTGTTCCCCCACATGCGATAGACCCAACAAGTAATGGAATTCCTGCGCGTTTTCGAGAGACTTTCCGTCCATCGCCAAGATCACATCCCCGGCTTGAATTCCCGCTTTAGCAAGCGGGCTTAACTCATTCAATTTGTTTACTAAGACACCTTCGGGTCGTGACATGCCAAGCGCCTCAGCTATATCTGGCGTGACATTTTGAAACGTGCCCCCAAACCATGGCCGCACCAATTTCTGGCCAGAAACTGCAGACTGCAAAACTGTAGCGACTAAATTGGTTGGAATAGCAAACCCTAAACCCACCGAACCGCCCGTGCGAGTATAAATCATTGAGTTAATGCCAACCAACTGGCCTTTCATATTCACCAAAGCCCCGCCAGAGTTACCAGGGTTGATGGCTGCATCGGTTTGAATGAAGCTTTGATAGTCGCTCGCCCCTACATCATTGCGCGACAATGCCGAGACAATGCCGCTGGTCACCGTCTGGCCCACGCCAAAGGGGTTGCCGATGGCCAAAACCAGATCGCCCACTTCCATCTGGTCTGAATCGCCTAACGGCAAAGTCGGCAAGTTTTCATCATTCACTGATATGCGCAAAATCGCCAAATCGGTTTTCTCGTCGGCCAACACCACTTTGGCTTCAAACTCACGCTTGTCAGCCAAGGCTACACGTATATCAGTAGCGCCGCTGATCACATGGTTATTGGTGACGATTATACCACTCTTATCAACGATCACCCCAGAACCCAGCGAATTGGCGACACGCTCACGCGGTTGACCCAACTGCAACTGTGGGAAAAAATGCTTGAAAATCGGATCATCAAAAGGGCTGGCTTGCTGCTCTTGGCGCACAATGGTTTTGGCATAGACATTCACCACCGCAGGCGCAGTACGCTTCACCAAAGGCGCAAAGCTCAGCCGCATGTCTTGGCGACTTTGCGGCACTGCGGTTGGCGCAACGGTGTCGGCCACCACTGGCGAAGCAAATAGCCCAAGACCCAAAACGAAAGTTAGAACCAAACGCATCATCATCTCCACATATTACCTCAATTATTCCGGACTTAGCACATAGATTAGGTGGCAATTGCGGCATCAACCAAAGCCACAAAAGAAATCAAAGCCTTTGTGCGATACGGGCAGCTTGGTAGTGGGTCAGTCTGAAATCTGACCCTGTTGACTATTCTGGAAATCTGCCCCTGACCATGCCATATTGGGGCATGGTCAAAAACCCCAAACGTCCTAGAGATGTAAACTAACTTGCAAAAGTTGTGGTCGAGGAAGCAACACAAACTCCTCCTAGTGAAGAAAAAGCGAAGATTCAACTTGCCAAAGATTCAATAAAATCTAACAACGCTAGATGATCTTTTGTTGGTAGTGGACATTGCGAGTAGTATAAACCATCTTCATAGGGCGCATTAGCCTTCCTATCAAAAACAAATCGCATTTCTTTTCTACGACTCCCCTTTTGCGCGGGGTCTGCATCGAGGTTGAAACCCGAAGCCAAGAAAGTTCGAGGTTTATAGTTTTCCTTTGCGAGGAGTTTGTTTAGCTCAGCCGATACCGCGCCAAATCCTGTCAACAAACTGCTGATTTTTTTTGTCGTTCTAACTGTGACAGTACTTTCATGATGCCGTTCTGGCATATGTGGCTGTACAAACTGCAATTTAAATTCAGACAAGAACCACGCTATAAAGTCATCCAAAAACGCATCAAGCAGATCGGTGTCGCTTTTGGAATCGACGATTACGCCATCACCATAAATTCTCAGTTCCTGAATTTGACAATCTTGAAACTTCCCCACGCCAAAAGTTTGGAATTCCTGGTTAGAGAGCAACTGCTCAATGCCGGGAAATTTTCTGAATTCATATCGAGCGGCGAGTTTAGCCGAAGCATCGGGCAGAAATAATTGTCCGGCTGGGCGTGTTAACTTTACAAGGTTAACTATTCTCGATGTATCAATATCCACTAATTCCACGTTCTTTTTTCCCTAAATGTGAATCGTCGTTTCTGCGGAATGCGTTGTCGTTCCTAGCTGAGTCATTGACTGATCCAGTGGGCCACCCTGATTTTTCTTTCTGGCCGGAATTGTCGTCCTCATTCTCCGAGACGACCGACCCAAGTATATCATTTTGTTGAACAACAGAATTGTATTCCCAAAGCACATCTTCGGCGGCTTCGATGTGGACTCGAATTCTCGCATCCATCGCCTCAGCCAAGCGGCGCAAGGTGTTGAAGCTCCAATTGTTATAGTCAGCCCGTTCGGCTCTTGAAATTGCGGGT
>DATCEN010000112.1:0-3966 GCA_036510015.1 Aestuariivirga sp. | reverse complement strand
ACGATTTTTGTAGCAGGCACGCTTTTGTGCGCGCTTGCATGGTCATTTCCCGTTTTGTTGATTGGCCGTGTCATTCAGGGCTTTGGCGTGGCTGGCCCGCGCATTGTGGGCCTGGCAATGGTGCGTGATAGCGCCAGAGGTTCGGCCATGGCCAAGATCATGTCTTTCGTGATGTCTGTGTTTATGTTGGTGCCGATCATCGCACCTTCCATTGGCCAAGCCGTTATGTTGTTTGGCAGTTGGCAATATATTTTCTACGGCCTTGGTGTGATGACACTGATTGCCGGTTCTTGGCTTTACTTTGGTCAAAAAGAAACCTTGGCCGTTGACCAGCGCCTGCGATTTTCCGCGACTGACTTATGGAATGCGGCTGGTGAAGTGCTCAGCAACCGCATCTCACTCGGCTATACCTTGGCCACTGGTTCTGTGTTTGGCATCATCACCACTTATCTCTCGGTGTGCCGCCGCATTTATGTGGAACAATATGACCTGGGCGCGCTGTTTCCGATCATATTTGGCAGCGGTGGCCTTTGCATTGCCGCGGCAATGATCGTGAACGGCAACCTTGTGCAAAAGCTGGGGATGAGAAAGCTTTCACGCATGGCCATGATCGGTTATGTTTGCGCGTGGATCGGCATTCTTGCTCTGTGCATGTTGACATCGGGTCAACCACCTCTGGTATTCTTGCTGCCGATGCTTGGCTTTTGGTTTTTCACGGCGGGCTTCACTTTTGGCAATTTCAGCGCCATGGCGCTGGATCCCATGGGGCATATTGCCGGAATGGCCGCTGCAGTATCTGCATTTTTGTCACAAGGCATTGGCATCGTATTGGGCGTTTTCGCCAGCCGCTATTATGATGGCGCATTGACCCAAATAGCGATGATTTTTGTCATCTATTCGCTGGCCGCGTTCTTCATCACCGAATGGGCCGAGATGGGCCGCACAGTTTCAGCCATTAAGCCGTCAGACTTGCCAGCCGCTCACTGATATTACATAACCTTGCCTATGGCCAAAGGGTATTCAGTTTTTTCGATTTTGAAACATGCCTTGCGGCCTGGAACACCTTGGCCCGAGGCCTGGCGCAAGGCTGAACCCAAGCCCAATTATGACATTATCATTATCGGCGGCGGCGGGCATGGGCTGGCCACAGCTTATTATCTGGCCAAGAACCACGGCGTAAAAAACGTCGCGGTGTTAGAGAAATCATACATCGGTTCGGGCAATGTGGGCCGCAACACCACCATCATTCGCTCGAATTATATGCTGGGCGCCAACACTGCCTTTTTTGAAAAATCAATGCAGATGTGGGAAGGCCTTTCTCAAGAACTTGGCTTTAATCTCATGGTGTCGCATCGTGGCCAAATGGTTGTTGGTGTTTCACCCGGCCAGATGGACGGCCTTGCCAGACGCGGTAACACCATGCGGCTGAACGGCGTTGATGCTGAATTGTTTGACCGCAAAGAAGTTGAGAAAGAACTGCCCTATCTGGATTTTTCCAAAGAGGCACGCTTTCCCATTTGGGGCGGCCTTCTTCAACCACGCGCTGGCACCGTGCGCCATGATGCGGTTGCCTGGGGTTATGCACGTGCGGCTTCGGCGCTTGGCGTGGACATAATCGAGAATTGTGAAGTCACCGGAATTTTAAAATCCGGCAATAGAGTGACTGGCGTTCAAACGTCCCGTGGCAAAATTCTTTCTGATAAAATCGGCATTGCGGTTGCTGGTCATTCATCACATGTGGCGCGCATGGCTGGTTTGAAACTCCCTGTTGAGAGCCATCTGCTGCAAGCTTTCGTGACCGAGCCCGTAAAACCCATGGTGCATCATGTTGTGTCTTGGGGGGCTGAACTCTTTTATCTTTCGCAATCGGACAAAGGCGGCATGGTGTTTGGTGGCCATATTGATGGCTTCAATAATTACACGCAGCGCGGCCAATACACCAAAGTGAAAGAGATTATGGAATGTGCGGTCACACTCATTCCGTTTATGGCAAGGCTGCGGTTGTTGCGCCACTGGGCGGGCATTCAGGATATGACACCCGACGGCGCACCCTTCATTTGCACAACGCCAGTTGATGGCCTCTATCTCAATGGCGGCTGGTGTTATCAAGGCTTCAAGGCAACGCCTGCTTCTGGTCTCACTTTTGCGCACACGATAGCTATGGGCGAGGCCCATGAGCTCAACAAAGGCTTTGAGCTTGAGCGCGTGATGCGTGGCGACACGCTGGATGAACATGGCACGGGTTTGAGGGATTATCGCCAATGAGGATCCCATGCCCTTACTGCGGCGAAAGAGATTTGGGTGAATTCACCTATGGCGGAGATGCCTCTAAGGCTAGGCCCGCCCATGGCAGCAAGGGTGCTAAAACTTGGGGCGATTATGTCTTCGTATTTGAAAATCCCAAAGGCCTGCATGTTGAATATTGGCAACACACTTTGGGCTGCCGCCAATGGTTCAAGTTGAAGCGCAACACCGCCACCAATGAAATTCTGGGGGTGGAGCAATGACGGACATACGCACAAAGCCGACCCTCCCCTTGATGGGGAGGGTGACCGTCTCGCCTGAAAAAGGCGAACGGTCGGGTGGGGTAAATCGATCACGCCAATTACGCAAAGCGATGACAGGTGCCGAAAAGAAAATGTGGCACATACTTCGCGATATGAAATGGCCCTGGACGCATTTTAGAAGGCAGGTAAAGATTGGTCCATATTACGCAGATTTTCTCAGCCATAGTTTCAAATTGATTATTGAGGTGGATGGTTCACAGCATTTTGAGGAACCAGCACTCGCTTACGACGCGATACGTAGCAAATTTCTCAATGCCGAGGGATATCTTGTATTGAGATTCGATAATGCCGACGTATTGCGAAATTCATCA
The DNA here is from genome assembly GCA_036510015.1 of Aestuariivirga sp. Classification (GTDB taxonomy): domain Bacteria; phylum Pseudomonadota; class Alphaproteobacteria; order Rhizobiales; family Aestuariivirgaceae; genus Aestuariivirga. Next base: position 1,088 of record DATCEN010000112.1, on the reverse strand, counting down.
GGCGTTCATGATGCAATCGCCGAAGCTCTCAATGAACGCGCCCCCACCCCTAACCCCTCCCCGCAAGGGGGAGGGGCGAATATGGGGGTGGAGCAATGACGTTCAAACGCCTGCCTGAAGGCGGAATGATTGACCGCAATGTGAAACTTTCCGCGCGCCTTGATGGTGTGCGCGTGCACGGCTTTGGCGGCGATACATTTGCTTCGGCTTTGTTGGCGGCAAATAAAATCGTGCTGGGCCGCAGCTTCAAATATCACCGCCCGCGTGGGCTTATAGCGGCCGGTGCTGAAGAACCCAATGCGCTTCTCACGATTGGCAAGAAGGGAACTCAAATTCCCAATATTCCCGCCACGCAAATTGAGTTGGTCGATGGATTGAAAGCTAAAACCCAAAATGCTTGGCCTTCCAAACATTTTGATTTTGGCGCAATCAATCAAACTTTCGCTGCTTTTATTGGTGCTGGCTTTTATTACAAGACCTTCAAGAGCCCGGGCCGCAAGGCTTGGATGTTCTATGAGAAGTTCATCCGCCGCGCCGCTGGTTTGGGCAAAACCTCCACCGCAAAAAGCACTCTGCGCCATGATAGTGCCAACAGCTTCTGCGATGTGCTGGTTGTGGGTTCTGGGCCCGCTGGCTTAAGTGCTGCATTAACTGCGGCACTTGCTGGGGCCAATGTCACTTTGGCCGAGCAGGATTTTGTGTTGGGCGGCGGAACACTTTCATCGGCTGATGAGGCGCAAGCTGAATGGCGCAAGACAGTGCTTGATGCGTTTCAAAGCAATTCTAACCTTCGCCTCTTCACCAATGCCACCGTTAAGGGCATTTATGATGGCAACCTTGCAGTTGTCGCTGTTGGTGATGATACGCATAAGGTCCGTGCACGGACGATTATATTTGCCACTGGTGCCACCGAACGCCCCATGTTGATTGATGGGAATGACAGGCCCGGGGTTCTGCTGGCCTCAGCTTTGCAAACCTATGCCAACCGCTTTGCCGTTGTGCCCGCATCGCGCCTCATCATCGCCACGAATAATGACGGCGCTTATGATGCGGCCATTGATCTTGCCACAAAAGGCGTTGAAGTTTTT
>DATCEN010000111.1:0-2330 GCA_036510015.1 Aestuariivirga sp. | reverse complement strand
AACGAATTCGCTATGGCCGAAATAGGAATATATGTCAAGAGACATTTTAAGTCGACTGGCATCATAATTCCAAAATTATTTGGCGGCCAGTCTTTTTGCGCTGCGTTTTATCGTGTCATTAATACGCCCTTGCCAGCCGGGGCCAGTTGCTTTGAAGGCTGCCAAGGCTGCTTTGTCCAGCCGCAACGAAACCAATTCGCGTGAACCACTGCCCAAGGGGCGGCCACGGCGGACAAGTTTACCACCGACATAAAGTGCACCGCGCGAAAACATCTCCTCGGTGAGTTCAGGGGCTTCGTCATTGGGATCCAACCCAGACGGTATAATATTTTTGTTCTTTATCATTCGCTTTCCTCATCGAAATAATATGGCGCGTGCCATTTCGTGGTGTCCAAACAACAATGCAGAGCCGCCCATTTATTTTGCCCAAAGACATAAAACGCTTCTCACCATAGTGGAACCGCGTGTCTTCAATGATATATTCATGGACACCAACAATCTGCGAAGCCCAAGCAAAGTCCAATCCACGATCAAGCAAAGTGGCCCGCCGCTTAGGCTCATGCCAAGACAATTTCATGCGTTGATCAGCTCATAATATATGTAGCTACAAATATAAAAAGTCAAGGCCACCACTCCCCGCAAGCAGCAGTAATGATGGCACGGCTTATCAATAGGAACAATAGAGGAACATAACTTGAGTCAGCAATCCATAAACAGTCATTTACAAAGATAGCACCTAGTGCTATACATCGTTTATGAATGACAAGCGCCCGCAATCACGTGTCTTCATGACGGCTTGGTTTTCCAAGGCTTCCCGAAAGGCGCTTATCAGTGAAAGCGAGCTTTGCCGTGCAGCTCAGCAAGTCGCACTTGACCAAGCCGATGATTTGGGCGGCGGTGTGTTCAAGAAGCGTTTGAACAAGAATGAGCATCGCGCAATCATTTTGACGAAGGTTGGCAGTTTTTGGATTTATGAATTTCTATTCGCTAAGAAGGATATGGAGAATATCGACAAGTCGGAGTTATTGGCGTTTCGCAAGTTGGCCAAATCCTATGCCACCTTAACCGACCAGCAAATTGAAATGTTGCTAGCTCAAAAACATTGGATTGAAATTTGCAAGGAGATTGGATCATGAAAAAGACAACATACAAAAGCGAGGCCTTTGCCGCCATTCACGCTTCGGCCAAAGCGCTGCACAAAGTAGGCGCCATAGACAAGGCCACCATGCGCGATTTTGATGAAGCGAGCCTCAGCGCCACGCCGACATTTTCGGCAGGTGAGATTCAAAAGATCCGCCAGCGCAATCACGTCAGTCAACCGATTTTTGCGCGCTATCTCAACACCAGTGAATCCACAATCGAGAAATGGGAAACCGGAGCCAAACGCCCCAGCGGCATGGCACTGAAGCTATTGGCAATAGTACAAAAACATGGGTTAGAAGTATTGGGTTAGATGAACTCACGTTACGGCAGGTTGAAATGCGGGTTTGCCCTTGCAACGGATCGTCTATTGATAGGTTGGCGAGCAAGTCAACATGAACGACAGATGAACGGGTCATCGGGATTAGGTTCAGGCTGCCTGCCCTATAAATGCCAAATTCAACCTAGAGTATTGCTCTGCTGCTAGTTCGAAACTGGTGACCTTTCATCGTTGTGAAGCAGCAAAATCAGAAACAGAGGAAGAGAGATATGAACTCACGAATAATTGTTGCTGCGGGTATTGCAGCTTTTGGAGTGCTCGCGCCCGCCAGTCAGGCCTATGCCGGAAGTCTTGACGGCGGCGGGATTAAGAGTTTGTTTCCAGGCTATTTCGAGGCGACGATCCAGGGTTACAGGCTTCTCTTTTCCGGGTACCGCGACGGCAGCCTACAGGGCGAGGCATATGGACGGCAAGATCGGGGCCGCTGGTCCGTTAGTGGCAATGACATTTGCGTTTCGTGGGAACAGTGGACCAAGGGCAAGACGACCTGCGGTTCAATTTCCCAGCAGGACGGCTGGTTCATCGCGAGCGGCGGCGGCAACGAGATTCTAAAATTTCGTCGGGCTCCAGTTGCCCAAAAGTAGGTCCACAACCGCGCTTAAGTCTTCTGTCCTAGGCGAGGCCTTTGCCGCCATTCACGCTTCGGCCAAAGCACTGCACAAAGTGGGCGCCATCGACAAGGCCACCATGCGCGATTTTGATGAAGCGAGCCTCAGCGCCGCGCCTACATTTTCGGCACGTGAGATTCAAAAGATCCGCCAGCGCAATCACGTCAGTCAACCGATTTTTGCGCGCTATCTCAACACCAGTGAATCCACTATCGAGAAATGGGAAACCGGAGCCAAACGCC
>DATCEN010000110.1:0-2100 GCA_036510015.1 Aestuariivirga sp. | reverse complement strand
CGCATTTTGCGCCTGATGTCGTGATAAACGCGGACGCCTATACAGCAGTGGACAAAGCTGAAAGCGACCGTGATCTTGCCGCCCGCATCAATGCCGAGGCACCGGGCGTTTTAGCGCGTGCTGCCGCAAAAGTGAATGCAGCGATAATTCATTATTCCACTGACTATGTGTTTGATGGTGAAGGCCACAACTACCGCGGTGAGGATGAGGCCACTTCGCCCCTCAACTACTATGGTGCAAGCAAGCTGGCTGGCGAACGGGCAGTAGCGGAAGAAAATCCACGCCATCTGATTTTACGCACTTCGTGGCTCTACGCTACTCAAGGTAAGAATTTCCCTAAAACCATTTTACGCCTCGCCGCCAGCCGCGACACGCTTTCTGTCGTGACTGACCAGGTCGGCGCACCAACTGGCGCGCCTTTATTAGCAGATGCCACTACACAGGCACTGCTTGCACTCCAGTGCGGCAAGGGAGACTATGGCGTTTATCATTTAGTAGCCAGTGGTGAGACGAGTTGGCGCGAACTGGCAATTTTTTTGTGCGAGGAGGCGCTTGCTCAAGGGTTGCTGACGAAAGTGCCGGAAATCGAACCGATTACATCGTCTGAATTTCCGACACTCGCTAGGCGACCACTTAACTCGCGGCTCGCCAACGAAAAATTCAAAAATAATTTCGACTTATTGTTGCCGCACTGGAAAGTAGGTGTGTCCCAATTAGTGCGCGAACTGGCACAGACGAGGTTGTGACAATTAACAAGCTGCTGAAATATGCCGCTGCCGCAGCGGGCACAACTGGCCTCGTCAAGTGGCCCGCTTTGGCTGCACGAAAGCGCCGATTAAAAGCCTTTTTAAATAGTGGTCGCAGATACATCTTTCCTCCATCGCCAAAGCCGCGTTTGAGTTTTATCATTCCGGTGTTCAATGGTGCTCATCATACGCTGGAGTGTTTGCTGTCGATTCTACGCGTTGCAGATGCCAGCTATGAAGTGATCATCGTGGACGACGCTTGCACGGATGACACCTCAGCTTTGCTGGAACGTTTTGAAAACGTAAAGCTGCATCGTAATAGGCAGAACCTAGGCTTTATTCGTAGCGTTAATGCTGGAGCGAAATTGGCGAAGGGTCAATATCTCGTTCTGATCAATAACGACGCTCGGTTGGTGCAAGGCAGCTTGAACAAAGCTCTTGATCGAATTGAGGCCGAGGAAAATTGTGGACTGATGGGTGCGCGCGTGCGTCACATCAGCGGCGGCCTGCAAGAGGCTGGCTGCATGATCTATCAGAACGGCACCACCAACGGTTATTTGCGCTATCAGCCAGAAGATGATTTGCGCGGCCTGTTCCAGCGTGACGTCGACCATTGTTCGGGGGTTTTTGCAATCACCTCGCGTCAACATTTCGAAACTTTGGGCGGGTTGGATGAGGTTTTTGCTCCTGCCTATTTTGAAGAAACAGATTTTTGTATGCGGTTGCGCGAAAAGGGCCTGCGCTGCATCTATAACCCGCGCTTTCTTGTTGATCATTTTGAGTTTGGCAGCAGCGCCAATGCCAAAGTGGCGCGGAAGATGATCGAAGACCGGCGGGGCCTGTTCCTCAAGCGCTGGGCCAAAACCTTGCGCCGACAAAATTTCTTACCGCAAGAAAATAAACTAACCATTGAAATCGCAGCACTTCGCCTTTTGCCGCATCCGCGCTGTTTGATGATTGTGGATGCCAAAGTAGCCGAAGCAGAAATTCGGCCTACCATTGGTCATATGACATTCTATGTATTGCATGGCACCCGCATGCTAATGAAGCGTCTGGTTGCCAAGGGAGACATGAATGTGGCATTGGCTTGTGGAAATCAGCGTCAACTCATGCGGTTTATGAAGCAGCGTTTGGGTGTCTATGACACGGTTGGATCTTCGGCTGGGATTGACGCAAATTTTGTTGCCGAATTGCGAAAGAACTTTGTTGGGGGGGCACAGAAGAGATCATGAAAGGCATCATTCTCGCAGGAGGCGCAGGCACAAGGCTGCGTCCAGCTACAATTCCCGTTTCCAAACAACTTTTGCCAGTTTACGACCAGCCGATGATTTATTATCCGTTGAGTGTTTACTTG
>DATCEN010000109.1:0-4177 GCA_036510015.1 Aestuariivirga sp. | reverse complement strand
TCCAGTAAGCGAATTCCACCGTCGCTCAGCGGCCAAATCTGCCCTGTCTGCTCAGATGAAACCAACTTAATGTCACCATCACGCATATAGGTCTTGCCATTGCTTGCCACATCATCCGTGGACGGACGAATTGTCATCCATAGCCGCTGCGGCACAGATAAATCGAACTTCACATCTTCAACCGGCTTTTCTGTCAGCTCTGTGAAATGCGCGCCGCCATCAAATGTTTCATACGCGTTGAGCGGCACTGGATCTGGCCAACGATCAGTTCCGCAAGTTTCAGGCCCGCTAAAGCGTTCGGCGGTGGAAATAACAATCACGTGCTGTGCTGAATTCGGATCAATGCGCAGGCCCATGATATTGGCAGCGCGCGGCAAACCATCAGCGAGAACTTTTCTCCAGGTCTCGCCATGATCTTCAGAGCGCCAAGCCAACGCGCCCTCCTGGCAATAACCGGCAAGGCCGGCCGCATAGGCAACCACGCCGGAACTTTGCACCACTGAAACTTGCGCTTCAAATGGGCGCGTGAAATGACACGCAGCGTCAACTGCATTGCCGCAATCAGTGGAAACGTAAAGCCCATTATCCGCACCCACCAAAACAAGGGCCGGCCGCTGAGGATCAACGGCAACGCCGTCTACATGAGTTGAAAGCAAGCCCTGAGCAGAACCCAGCCCCCGCCAGTTTGCCCCGCCATCAGATGAACGGTAAACGCCTGAAAGATCTGAGCCCACAAACACCACGCCATCAGGCGAAACCGCTGCTGATTCAAAAGCCCCGCCGCCGCCTGGCCCGGCTGCCTGCCATTTTAGTCCAGCAAATGCGGGCTGCATCATTATCAGCAGGGCCAATATGCCAGCCGACACGAATTTCATTTTTGCTTCACCAGAAACCGCGCCATGGCCTTCAGCGTTTCTTCGCTCACATGATGTTCAATGCCTTCGCTATCTTCATTGGCGGTCTTGGGTGAAATGCCCAGCGCCAATAAAAAATTTTCAACGATGGCGTGTTTGCGCTTTCCGTCCTCGGCAATTTTCCAGCCATCGGCCGTTAGAAAGATGGCACGGTAAGGTTCTTGCTCCACCAATCCATTTTCTGCCAAACGCTTCATGGTTTTGGCAACCGTCGCATTGGCCACACCCAACCGCAAGGCGATGTCAGTACCGCGCGCCTCACCCTTTTCATCAATCAGTTCAGCAATCAGCTCACAATAATCATGTGTCAATTCAAGACTGTGATCGGCCCGTGTGCGGCTGAAAGCGGCTGAGCGCAGTTGTGATGAGGGAATCTTCCGTTTCATAAAACGCTGTTTAGCTGACAAATTATATTTAGCCTATTGCATAAGGTTTAGCCTGTGCTAAATTAGTGAGATGAAGATGAACTATTCTGATCAAACCGATCTGCGCATCAGGCAGGCTTTGGCGGGCCGCAGCGCATGGGACTTGCGGACGGTCCTGCTATTCGCCGGCCCGGCAGTAGTTGTTTCAATCGCCTATATGGATCCGGGCAATTTCGCCACCAACATTCAGGCCGGTGCCAAATACGGCTACTCTTTGCTGTGGGTGGTGGTGCTGGCCAATGTCATTGCCATGTTGTTCCAATCGCTATCGGCCAAGCTGGGCATTGTCACGGGGCGCAATCTCGCTGAATTGAGCAGAGAGCATTTTCCGCGTCCCATCGTTTTGGCCATGTGGGTGGTGAGCGAAATTGCCGCAATGGCGACAGATTTGGCTGAATTCCTTGGCGGTGCAATCGGCCTATCGTTGCTCTTCAGCATGCCGCTCCTCTATGGCATGATCGTAACCGCAATTGCGACCTATGCAATTCTCATGTTCGATAATCGAGGCTTCAGGCCGCTCGAACTTATCATCGGCGGCTTGATCGGTGTTGTCACACTCAGCTATCTGATCGAATTATTCATTGCGCCAATCAATTGGGGGTTAGCAGCACTCCATTCGGTCGTGCCGCAGTTCGTCGATGCAGGTGCCGTGACGGTCGCTGTCGGTATTGTCGGTGCCACTGTCATGCCGCATGCGATCTACTTGCATTCTAGTTTGACTCAAACCCGCACCGTCGTTGACAACAACCTCGACCGCGCCAAGCTGGTTCGATTTTCGAACTGGGAGTGCATCATCGCACTCACCATCGCTGGCCTTGTCAATATGGCGATGGTGATGATGGCATCTGGTGCATTCCATGATGGCCATCCCGATGTGGCAGAAATAGAAACCGCCTATCATACGCTAACCCCGCTATTGGGTGTTGGTGCGGCCAGCATCTTTCTTATATCGCTTATGGCTTCGGGCATATCGAGTTCTGCCGTCGGCACGATGGCAGGCCAAGTCATCATGCAGGGCTTCGTCGGCTTCCGCATTCCGGTGTGGCTGAGGCGACTGGTGACGATGATCCCAGCTTTCGTCGTCGTCGGCCTCGGCATGAATTCAACCGATGCACTCTTCTGGAGCCAAATCGTTTTGAGTTTCGCTCTACCAATCCCGATGATTGCGCTTGTCATTCTCACGGGCCGTGCCGATATCATGGGGAAATTTGTCAGCGGATCTAAGACACAGATCATCGCAATGGTCGCAACCTTCGTGGTGCTGGTGCTTAATGCGATCCTGCTGTTGCAGTCTTTCGGGGTGAACATTCCGTTATTGCAATCGAGTTGATAGCGAACAACGTCACGCCATCCCCATTCCAATGTGAAATTGCACGCGGACATTATTTTCTGATATGTTTTGATATATTTTTATAATCGAGCACAGACATAAAAGACTTCTGCTCTGCAAAATATGCATATCAAGATGCTTCGCTTTTTAGAAAATATGTCAAGGCCTTAGGTCAGCGCCGCGCCTGCGCGATGCCAAAATTGCTGTGATTTCAAGCCCAAACCCGTGGTCAAACCGTGCACAAAGCGCAACAAATGTAACGTGCAATGCCCTCACAGATAGTTTGTAACTATTTTGTAACAGGCCATGATCAATTGGCCGTTGGTATCTGCGGGGTGGATATGACGTGTCACAAAATTCGCGGCAAGATTGCAGCCGCACTATCTTTTGTCGTGTTTTTTGCAGGCAACACACACGCCCAAGCCGAAACTGTTTTATTTACACAGCCAATTATCAACATATCTGCGGATTCTGGAGGGCGCATCGGTGATTTTATGTCCCGATTGCACAAATATAAATATGCCAACGCGCAAGTTGCATTTTCAGGAAATTGCGATTCTGCCTGCACACTTTTTTTGGCCCTGCCCCACAATCAAACATGCGTAAGCGCTGGCGCAGTTTTCAGATTTCACGCTCCAACAGCTGGTTCCGCTGAAGTTGGCCTAGCCGCAAAACACTTTCTGATGGCGAATTATCCAAGTTGGGTGCGCAATTGGATCAATAGACACAACGGGCTCACCACACAATTGATCAGCATGGATTACAACTATGCCAGCAAATTTATGCGCTCTTGCGGGACGGTGGCTTCGCGCTAAATGGGTCGTGTCATAAAGATCGGGCCCCCACGATGGGGGCCCGAAGTGACGATTTTGGTTATTCAAAATGGCCCAACACATATACCGATTGTCGAGTTAGCGCCTTGGGGGGAGCGTCACGATCGTGACTGGGCCCTAACCCAAATTTTCAGTCGCTATGTTGAGTCTATTCGAATATCTCCAAAGTCGCCAAGCTACTCATGTGTTTGTGTTACCCACTACTGTGGGATCTTCGCATCAGCTGGTGGGCCTGAGCGTGAGGCTGAACTCGTGTAAAATACGTCGCCTGTCGTGCTGTCAGTTGCAGCGAAAATGGCGTCTGGCGTCACATGTTTATGACGTACCAAGACAAAGGAATCATCCACTTTTGCGTCAGCTGGCGGACCCGAGCGTGAAGCTGAACTGGTGTAAAACTGGTCGGCTTGAGCGCCAGTTGTTTGAAGTGCAACGAAACCAGTCGACGCCAAAATTGCGCCTAAAACCAAAACTTTACGAATATTCATAATAACTATCTCCTAATAAAGTGACGCTACCCTTGCAACGGATGTAGTATCTAAAAATGGCATTTCAACGGTATCTGTAATATATTTTATTACAAATGATTTAGGCTTAACATATTAGCCACCCAACTTGCAGACTCCGCCACTTTCACTTAATCGCCCACCATGGAAAATGTTCCCGCCCACTCCACCG
>DATCEN010000108.1:0-2749 GCA_036510015.1 Aestuariivirga sp. | reverse complement strand
AAAAACTTTTGTTGACACCAGATCAACTCAAAGCCTGGGGTTGGCGCATTCCGTTTGTGATTGGCGCCTTGCTTGCTGCTTATGCACTTTACATGCGCCGCACTATGCCAGAAACCGACCATTTTGTGCAGGCCAAGAAGCAGGTGGCACAATCCGGCGAAAGCACGCTTTCAACCCTGCTCCGATATAAGTGGGAGTTATTGAAAGTAATAGGTATCACCATTGGCGGCACTTCAGCTTTCTACACTTACACAATTTATATGCAGAAATTTCTCAAGCTCTCGGTGAAACTCTCAGACGGTGAAACCACTTCTGTGGTCGCCGCCTATTTGATTTTCGCCATCATCCTGCAACCAATCTATGGCGCTTTAAGTGACAAATGGGGCCGCAAGCCGCTTCTCATCTTTTTTGGTGTGATGGGTGTGCTTGGCACTTGGCCCCTGCTCACCGCTTTGAAAGGCACGCATAGTGCTCTCGTCGCTTTCTTCATTATTTCGGCGGCGTGGTTAATCGTGAGTGGATATACCTCAGTCTCCGCCATCGTTAAAGCTGAACTGTTCCCAACCTCAATTCGCGCACTTGGCGTTGGGCTGCCCTATGCTATCACCGCGGCAGTGGTGGGCGGAACGGTGGAACCCATTGGTCTTGCGCTCAACAAGCTTACGCCCGAGACATTGACTTCACTTGGCGGTTTTACTGGCGACCAATTATTTTACATCTATGCCAGCGCGCTGATCTTTATTTCGCTGATGGTCTATCTAACTTTGCCTGACACCAAAGCCACAACAAAGATGGAACAGCACAGCTAAATCTTCCGATCACTCGTCGCGGTAAACCCGCTCACGCTTTTCATGGCGCTCTTGGGCTTCAATTGAAAGCGTGGCGATGGGGCGCGCATCAAGCCTCTTAAGGCTAATGGGATCACCCGTTTCCTCACAATAACCATAGGTCCCGTCGTCAATTCGCTTCATGGCAGAATCAATCTTGGAGATCAGCTTGCGCTGTCTGTCGCGGGTGCGAAGTTCCAGTGAGCGATCGGTTTCTGATGAGGCCCGGTCAGCCACATCGGGCAGAATGTGGTTTTCATCTTGAAGGTGTGAAATTGTTTCTTTGCTTTCACGCAAAATGTCTTCTTTCCAGGTCAAAAGCTTGGCTCGAAAATAGGCCACCTGCCGTTCATTCATAAACGGCTCTTTGTCTGAAGGAACGTAATCTTTTTCTACCGTAACCGACATTAGGCTCTCTCCCTTGAGAAGACAATTTGGCGGCTTATAGCCAGCATGAAGCTGCGCATCAATAGTTACTCATAAGTAAAGCAAACGTCCCAAAACGGCTCCCCTCCAAATCGGCCTCCTTAACGTAAAATTATAAGAATAGCTGCAATTTGAGCGTCTGTATGATTGCGGGAAAGTGTGATGCGTAACATTTCTGGATTGGCTTTAATTGTAATGACTTTTGCTTTGAGCGGCTGTGTAAGCAGCGCGCTTGATAGTTTGAGCAGTTTGCAGAACGGGTGCACCACCAGCACAAGCTCCGTGTCCTGCAACTCGCCTCCAACGACTACACCGCCAACAACGCCACCAACAACCCCAACCACCCCAACAACACCCCCTGCGGGTCCGCCCAACACATCAACTATAACAACTGGCGATACGACGATCACCCTTGAAAAATCGATCTACACTCCGCCAACAACGGCAGGCACAACATCGCTCACTCAGCTTCTGGTCTCGCCCCTCACCACGACGATTGCGAATGGCACGGCTACAGCAAACCAACAGATAACCTTCAACACCAACACGGCGACCAATGCCAGTTGGCCCAACTCCCCAGTCATGACCTATGATGATTTTGGCACTTGCTTCTATGATGGCGGTACAAATTCCATAATGGTCAACGGTGTTGCTGTCCCAACAGGGAAATGCGGCGGTGGCTCTGGCGGCAGGGGCCTTGGCGGTATTGACCCCCTTACTGGAATCGATCCTAGCGTCACCACCAGCGCTGGCACAGCCACCAGCGCCGGCAGCAGCAACAGTCTGAGCGGCAATTACAAACAATATCGCAACTATTCTAAAGGTGTTTCCGACCAAGAATTGCAAATTTGGACATGGAACAATTCCTACGCCACGCAATATCGCGATGTTTTGGCCAGCGGCACGGCCCCCGCCCATCAAGCTTGGTCATTCGGCGGCAACTATACTGCGACAGCCAATATGCCAACCGCAAACGCCACCGTGACTTATGCAGGACAATTCGGCGCAACGGCCACCACATCAAACTGGGTTGATGTCACAAAATCTCTGGCAGCAGGTAAGTCTGCTCCAACCGGTGCCCAGACGGTGTCAGCGAACAACAGTTGGCAAGTCAATGGCAATTCCACCCTCCATGCCAACTTCGGCACTGGGAGCTTCTATGGTACTTTGACGCCGAGGAATTGGACAGGCCTGAATTCAAATAGCGGCCTCACCAACATAAATCTAAATAGTGCCCTGACCAATGGTGGTGCCTGCTTCAATCAGACGGCAGCCTGCGATGGCAGCACAGCGCAATCCCTTGCCAATTTCAACAGCTGGTCGAATTACCAAAGCTACATGAGCACGGTCGTTAATTTGAATGGTACTATCACCACCAGCACGACCAACACCGCCAAACCAAATCAGGTCGTCGGCACCGCCACTTTGGATCCATCTGCAGGCTGGATCACGTCATCTGGAACAAACCCTATGTATGCTGGATTCTTCGGCACAGT
>DATCEN010000107.1:0-4434 GCA_036510015.1 Aestuariivirga sp. | reverse complement strand
TTTGTCGATTTTGCTTGATGGCCGCAGCGTTAAAACCCCGATGAAGACCAAGTTGCTTTTGCCAAGCGCTCAGCTGGCGCAGGCCGTTGCCGATGAATGGCAAGCACAGGTTAAAGTTATAAATCCAGCATTGATGCCGCTGACAAAATTGGCCAACACGGCGATTGACCGGGTGGGCGCAGAGCGAGCACATATCGCAGGTGAAGTGGTTAAATTTGCCGGCAATGATTTAGTGTCTTACCGCGCTGATAAACCTGCCGAATTGGTGGCTTTGCAAGCGCAACATTGGGACCAAGTTTTGGTGTGGACACCGCAGGCTTTGGGCGTTCAGTTTAAAATCATTTATGGCGTGATCCACATTGCGCAGGAGCCAAATGCTTTGCAGGCCGTTGAGCGATATGTGGCGGGGCTAGATAGTTTTGCTCTGGCGGGTGTTCACAATGCGATGTCGCTGACAGGTTCGGCTTTACTGGCGCTGATGCTTCATGCCCGCTCTTTGAGTGGTGAGGAAGTTTGGGCTGCTGCTCATGTTGATGAGGATTTTCAGATTAAGCAATGGGGTGAGGATTTTGAAGCCGTAGCGCGGCGGGCCCTCCGCAAAACTGAGTTTGATGCCACAGTGCGGTTTCTAGAATCAATTGACGGACATTCGCCCACAATTTAGGTTTGCGCCAAGATCGTAACGGGGCGGGGCATGCAGAAGATTCCGGTGTTTAAAACTTTCGGCAATATGGTGGACTCGATCATCGAGAACCTTGGCGCAGCATTTTCAATGTCGTGGCCTTGGCTTTTGGTTCTGTTTCCAATTCGTGCAGCTGGTGATTTATTCCTATTATGGAGTGGCGTAAGTAAATTGAAGCCCACGACAGGGGATGTGACACAGGTTTACAGTGTGGGCTTTGTTACTGCCGTTTTGACGGCAATTATTTTTTCTTCCATTGCGGTTAATTGGCACCGTTTCATTTTGCGCAATGAAGTGGCCGAAGGGTCGCAACGCTTGCGCCTTGATGGTTTGGTTTGGCGCTATTTCTTATTCGTCATCGTCATTGCTTTGATCATGTTTGTGGTAATTTTTGGTGGAGTCTTTGGCGTAACATTGGTGAGTGCCGTTTTGTATTATGCTTCAAATGCTTTGGGCATATTGATTGGTGTGTTTGTAGGCTTGCCGCTAGCCCTTTTGCTTTTTGGGATGTGGGCGCGGTGGAGCGTTAAGCTTGTTGCCATCGCCATGGGCAACATTGATTATACGCTATCGGATGCGTGGCGCGACACAAAAGGCAACACATGGCGTTTAACGGGCTTGGAATTTCTGTTTGGTTGTGTACTTTTATTGATCGGAACGGTGAATGCTGGAACTGAATTAGTTGCCGCATTTGCCAATTCTTCACTGGTGGCTGCACTGGCGGCTGGTGTAACTGTTCTGGTCGGGTGGTTCTCTACCTTAATGGGCATCACCATGTTGACCAGCATTTATGCTTTCTTCGTTGAGAAGAAACAGTTCTAAACCAATTCACCCACCAGATCATATTCCTCGGCTTCGATGATCTTTACACGGACGATTTCGCCCGGCTTAAGATCCGTAGCACCTGGGATGAAGACGTTGCCATCAATTTCCGGCGCGTCCCATTTGCTGCGGGCCACCGCCTCGTCATTCTCAGTGTCAATCGTATCAATCAAAACATCAATGGTTTTGCCAACGCGACTGGCGAGAATTTCCTCTGAGATCACCTGCTGCGTCTGCATGAAGCGCGCATAGCGCTCAACTTTCACATCATCCGGCACTTGGGGCAGCCCAAGATCATTTGACCGCGCGCCAGAAACCGGCTCATATTTAAAGCAGCCGACGCGTTCTAACTGCGCTTCTTTCATCCATTGCAACAGATATTCAAAATCTTCATCGGTTTCGCCGGGGAAGCCCACAATGAAGGTGGAACGCACTGCGATGTCAGGACAAATGCCGCGCCATTTGGCTAGACGCTCTAACACCTTTTCCTGATTGGCAGGCCTGCGCATATTTTTCAGCACTGTTGGCGAAGCATGTTGAAACGGAATATCGAGATAAGGCAAAATTTTGCCCTCGGCCATCAGCGGGATCACATCGTCCACATGCGGATAGGGATAAACATAATGCAGGCGCGTCCATGCGCCAAGATCGCCTAATTCTTTGCACAGATCATAGAATTTGGCGCGCACTTCGCGGCCCTTGAAGGGGCTGGTGGCGTATTTGATGTCAACACCGTAAGCGGAAGTGTCTTGTGAGATGACGAGAAGCTCTTTCACGCCGGCCTTCACCAAACGCTCTGCCTCGTAAAGCACAGCCGCCATGGGCCGTGAAACCAGATCGCCACGGATCGAAGGAATGATGCAAAACGTGCAGCGATTGTTGCATCCTTCGGAAATTTTCAAATAAGAATAATGGCGCGGCGTTAGGTGCAAGCCTTGTGGGGGCACGAGATCAAATTTCGGATCATGCAATGGCGGCAGAGCGGCGTGAACCGCCTGCACCACTTGCTCATATTGATGCGGGCCGGTGACAGCCAAAACCCCCGGATGCGCCGACGTGATGACATCTTTTTCCACACCATAACAACCCGTGACAATCACCCGGCCATTTTCCTGCATAGCTTCACCAATAGCCGCAAGACTTTCGGCCTTGGCACTATCGAGAAAACCGCAAGTGTTAACGATCACCACATCAGCATCATCATAGCCGGGGGCGATCTTGTAACCTTCAGCGCGAAGCTGCGTGAGGATGCGTTCGCTATCGACCAAATTCTTGGGGCAGCCGAGTTGAACGAGGCCAACTTTAGGGACATGTTTGTTCATGGGCGGGGCCTTTAGCTGGTTTAGCTGGCATGAGCAAATGGTGGTGGATAATGGTTTTCACCAAGGCAGCCCAGTTTTTCTTTACTTTGATTGTTGCACAATCTGCGGCATCACTATGGCTTAGGTTTTAGGGGACCCAATATGAAGTTGTTTCTGGGAATTGCATTGCTCTCAACCTTGATCACCACAACTTTGGTGGCCGAAGATTTAAGGCAACCGCGCGGGCAAAATTGGTTGGCTTTGGCCTCGACTACCGACAAGAACGTTGCCATTGGCATTGCGCGCCATGTGAGTTGGGAAGCGGACTCTGCGCGCGTGGTGCAAGCGGGAAATGGCTATTATGCCGTAGTGAGTGGACCCTATGCTGCCACAGATATTGCCCAATTTAAACGCAGCGCCGAGGCCAAGAAGTTTTCGGTTCTGCCCAGTGATGCCTTGCTGAGTGACGGTACGCGTTATGTTGAAACTGTGTGGCCGCAAGCAGGTGAGCAGAGCGTTGGGTTCCAGAATTATTCAATGTCTAAGCCAGTTGAGTTTTCATCAGGGGGATTCCAAGTGAAGATATCGGCTGAAAAACTGGGCGCGGAGAATGCCTACACCAAGATTGAGGGCCACGATGCCCAAGTTAGTTTTCATTTTGACATCGGCAAAGACCTACCCGTGGCCGAACAAGACAGTGCCGAAGAGATGGGGAATGAGGATTATTACCGCGCTGCCGTAGTGAGATTGATCCCAGGCGTTAAGGCACCTCAGCTCATTGTCACACAATTTACGGGTGGTGCTCATTGTTGCACCGTGACCTATGTAATCGCCCGCGAACAAAATGCCGAAGCTTGGAGTATGATCAAACTCAACCCTCGCGATGGTGTGGGTTTTAGTTATGAAGATGTGGACGGCGATGGTGCCAAGGAGTTTGTGGGTGTTGATAATGCCTTCCTTTATACTTTTGACTGTTATGCGTGCTCATATGCGCCAGTCCAAATTTATAAATGGCGTGACGGGAAGGTTGATGATGTTTCGCTTGAATTAGGCTCGCGGGCGCGCTTGGTGCAAGATCTGGCGGGGATGGAATGGGATGCCAAGTTACAGCCTGATCTTTTGAAATCGAACGGCTATCTTGCCGCTTGGGTTGCCAGCAAAATCAGGCTGGGGCAGGGAGATGAGGCATGGCGCGTGTTCATGCAAAACTATGACAAGCAAAACACCTTCGGCCCACAAATTTGCACGACTGGCCAGAAGGTTGATGATTGCCCGGACGGCAAACTTCAGCCTGTGCCACTTCCAAAAGCTTTGGCACAATTCCTCAGAGACAATGGTTATACGCCGCTGCCCGATGAGGCTGAGAAGGAATTGAATTAATCAGTTTGGTTCCAGTGGCCCAAAGATCGGCTGGAAGTTTTTTACAAGCGCTGCATCAACTTTCGCCATGCTGACTTTCACGCCCAATGCGGCCAAACTTGTCACGCCATGTTCTGCGACACCGCAAGGCAGAATGCCATCAAAGTGGGACAGATCAGGGTTCACATTGAGGCTGACCCCGTGAAAGGTGATGCCGCGCCGCACACGAATACCCAACGCAGCGATTTTGTCTTCAACGCCACCGTGTTG
>DATCEN010000106.1:0-2891 GCA_036510015.1 Aestuariivirga sp. | reverse complement strand
AATCAGCAATCGAAGGAGTCACCCTTGGGACATGCACAACACCGACATCACCGCCTGCGCTGTGATCCAGATTCGGAATTACGGTGGGAATTACGGTGGCAGTGCATTTAACTCACCATTATTCCACCAATCGGCGGGCTTGACCCGATGATCCTGACTTCGCCAAGGCGCTCAATCCTTGTCACACCAGTTCTGACAACTGGGGTCTGTCTGTGCAAATTGCAATATTTTACATAGCTCATTGCTGCCTAGGCTGGATCAATGGGTCAGCCCCGCCTTGCACGCTCAATCGCCGCAACGTCGATTTTCTTCATTTTCATCATTGCTTCAAAAGAGCGTTTTGCTTCATTGCCGCCGGCCGCCATAGCCTCGGTCAACACCCGTGGTGTGATCTGCCAAGAAACGCCCCACTTATCCTTACACCAGCCGCACTCGCTCTCCTGCCCGCCATTGCTGACGATTGCGTTCCAGTAGCGGTCGGTTTCTTCCTGATCGTCTGTCGCGATCTGGAACGAAAACGCCTCGCTTTGCTTGAATTGGGGACCGCCGTTGAGGCCGATGCACGACACGCCCGCTACGGTGAATTCAACCATCAGCACATCGCCCTTTTTGCCAGAAGGAAAATCGCCAGGTGCGTGGTGCACCGCACCTACGGTACTGTCAGGAAAGGTCTTGGCGTAGAATCTGGACGCGGCCTCGGCGTCCTTGTCGTACCAAATACAAATGGTGTTCTTGGATATTTGCATGCAAATTACTCCACTATCAAATAATAAGCTCGGGCTCGTCTTAAGTCCTCCCGCGCGCGTTAAAATGCGCCTGACGAAACCTCACGCGGCCTTCTGGTCTTTCAAAATGGTTTCGCTGTGAGCATGGCATTCCCAACCATCAGCTCCACGTATCCAAGTTGAACTATCGGCAGCGTGCATTTCTTGAAGTTTGCCGTCCATCTTGACCTTCTGGCGAACTGTATAAGCGATAATCGCCACATCGGGTGTTGGCGTCGACACCTCAATGTTATCGAAGGCGTAGGACTCCAATGTCCACTTTCCTTCTTCAGTCATTTTTCCCATTTTGCTTTTAGAGATACTCATGACACCTTGGGCACCGGTGACCAAACTGGTTTTGCCGGACAGTTCGGCGGTGCGAGTGCCGTCTTTCTTCTTCATCGCATCCCAATAGGATTTCTCCATACCGATGATCTCGTCCTTGGTGGGCTTGTCATGATTAGGCATCTCAACCTCCTATGTTCAACCCAACAACAATGAACATTCCCCGTAAAGGTTCCCAGAGAATGCGAGATTGGTTCACCAATTTTTGTCTTGAGGCACAAAGCGGAACTTTTTCAGCGACGAAGCGTTATCCTGCTGAGTAGAAACTGATCCAGTAGGTGGAGTCGTGAAGCAAATGGTTGCGGAAAAATTATCCCTCTCAGGGAATGGGGCAAGTGTTCCGGTTGAGGGATTCTACCGGACTGGTGTCTCCCTGTATCTATCCGGCGTCCTATACAGCGTGCCCTTGGTTTGTTTTACCGGAGCAGCCCTTGCCGACTTAACTTACGTTAAAGCCCCTAACATCCAATGGTCAAACTTCTCGGCTTGGCTTATGGCCTTCGGCATTTTCTTTTTGGGTTTAGCAATTGTTGTCAGCATCATTCGGCTCTTAACTTCCCTCGCTCGAAAGCGTGGACCAGTGGACTGGCTGTATAGCCTGTTTATTCTCGCTGCTGCAGTCGTTGGCTTATTCGATAACTTCGTCCACAGCCATGACGGGTGGACCTCAGTGTGGCCCAATGGCCTGATGCTGTCGGCCATAGCAGCACTTCTCATTTTTATTGCCATGCTGCTCAAACTCGCACGGCTTTCAAACACTTATGTCGTGGAGGCAAAATGAGATTCAATCCAACGAAATCAGCCAGCAATTTTATCTTTCTGGGTATTCTCTTCGCATCAATGACAGTCCCGGCGCTGGCACAGACCTTTGACCGCGAAACCCAGATGGGTCCAGACCCTGTTTTGCCAAAGCCCAATTCTTATCTGATCCCACCCATGAAGGTCGCAAAGCCAGTCGGCTGGCACAATGGCGAGATGCCGACAGTTCCGCCAGGGTTCAAAATTGAAGCCGTTGCACAGGGCCTTGCGCATCCAAGGCAGCCTTACGTATTGCCCAATGGTGATATACTGGTGGTAGAATCCAACTCGCCTGGCCTGGAAAAAGTCACCCGGCCAAAAACCATTGTGATGGGCCTGATTATGGGTTCCGCCGGGGCAACTGAGAAGACACAGAACCGCATCTCAATTATCCATGATGGCAAGGCTTCGGTGTTTTTGGATGGCCTTTACTCGCCCTTTGGTGTGGTTCTGGTTGGCAATGAACTCTATGTTGCCAACACAGATTCAATCATGCGCTATCCCTACAAGGATGGTGACCTGCGCATCACGGATCCAGGACAGAAACTGACGGATTTGCCAGGCGGTCCTATTGACCATCACTGGACCAAGAGTCTCACGGTGAGCCCAGATGGCACGAAACTTTATGTTGGCATTGGTTCCAACAGCAATATTATGGAAAACGGCCCAGTTGCGGAAACTGACCGCGCGCAAATTTGGGAAGTGGACCGCGCCACGGGTGCCCATCGCACTTTCGCCACTGGGCTGCGCAACGCCAATGGCCTCACATTTTACCCTCACTCAGATGTCTTATGGGCCGTCGTAAATGAACGCGATGAGTTAGGCCCCAACCTCGTGCCGGACTATATGACGTCGGTCAAAGACGGCGCGTTCTATGGCTGGCCCTACAGCTACTATGGCCAGCATTTGGATCCGCGGGTCCACCCGCAGAAACCGGAACTTGTCGCAAAAGCAATCATGCCCGACTACGCACTTAGTTCGCAT
>DATCEN010000105.1:0-2374 GCA_036510015.1 Aestuariivirga sp. | reverse complement strand
CGCGCCAAGCTGGGTAATTTACGCATAGAGCCTTTCATGCAAATTCCTTATCATACCCGCCGTTGCGCCCCAAATATATCTCTCACCAAATGGGTAAACGTAAAAATGCCGTGTCAAACCGTTAAACGCGCGCGTGTGAGTTTGGCAATTCGCACCATCCATTAGAAAAGCCAAGGGTACTTCAAAAATTTCTGCCACTTCGCCTGCATGGGCGGCCAATACACATAGCGGCGAAACCAAAGCCACAACTGGGTTGACCACATATTGCGTGACGGTGAGAAAGCCATCCAGATAACCAATTGGCCTGACTAGAGCGCGATCCAGTCCAATCTCTTCTTTTGCCTCGCGCAGTGCTCCTGCTAAAACGCCCTCGTCCTCATCAAGTCTGCCACCGGGAAAGGCAATCTGGCCGGCGTGTTTGGCGAGAGTGTCTTGCCGCCTGGTCAAGATCACCATTGGCTCATCACGCTCCACAATGCCGATTAGAACTGCTGCGGGGTTGGGCTTCATCCCAACTGGGATCATGCGGGCCCGCTCATTCATATCATCATCGCTATGGTTCCAGCCTTCAGGCGGCTCACGCAGCAGTTGCTTCTCGGCCCGCATCAGAAAATCATCAAAACTGAACATCAGCTGCTTTCTGCATCGGGAAAAATTGCCCAGATGACCACAAGCCAAACCATTCGCCTTCCACTTTGCCAAGCGCCACGAAATCATAAAACAACGCGCGTGACACCAGCGCTTCTAAATTGCGCCGCACCAGAACATAAGGCTTCAGTCCGCCAGTTCCCGCTTCATCGGCAAAGCGTAACGGGTGATCCAACCCCACGGCAACTTCATCTTCCATTGAAGTTTCAAGATAAAGCACTTGGGCAGTGCCCTCGCCCTC
Organism: Aestuariivirga sp.; assembly: GCA_036510015.1. Taxonomy (GTDB): domain Bacteria; phylum Pseudomonadota; class Alphaproteobacteria; order Rhizobiales; family Aestuariivirgaceae; genus Aestuariivirga. The sequence goes on along the minus strand of DATCEN010000105.1, from coordinate 1,485 downwards.
AACGCGCATTCTCACAGCACAAAACGGCGCATCGTCAACTTTAATGCCGCATTTCTCAACTGGCGTGACAAGATAATACTGCCCGTCATCATCCAGCCGCAATATCGATGAAAACAATTTGGCCAGCGGCTGTCGCCCAATTGGAGAATTCATATAATGCCACAACCCATCGGCGGAAATACGCATAGGAATATCGCCGCAGAATGGCGGGTTCCATTTTTCCACAGGCGGAACCCCTTTGGCCTTAGCCAAATTGCCCAATCCTCTGATAGGTTCACTCGCAGATGGCATGTGAAGCCTCTATAACGTTTTTTTGAGTCGCAAAAACCAAAGGCTGAATGATGGTAGGTAAAGTTTCTGAATTGGATAAAACCGCAATAAAGCTCAAGGCGGCGCGTGAAGAGTTGGGCAAAATCGTCTTCGGCCAAGAAAATGTCATCGATCTGGCCCTGATTACCATTCTGGCTGGCGGGCATGGCCTTATTGTGGGTGCACCTGGCCTTGCCAAAACCAAATTGGCGGCGTCGCTGGGCACAGTATTGGGCCTTGCTGAAAAACGCATTCAATTCACCCCAGATCTGATGCCAGCTGATATCTTAGGCGCAGAAATTTTGGATAGCGATGCCAAAGGCAAACGCGCCTTTCGTTTTGTGAAAGGCCCCGTCTTTGCCCAATTATTGATGGCCGATGAAATCAACCGCGCCAGCCCACGCACTCAGTCGGCATTGTTGCAAGCCATGCAAGAACATATCGTTACGGTGGCAGGCCACCATCACGCGCTGCCGGAACCGTTTCATGTCTTAGCCACGCAAAACCCGATCGAGCAAGAAGGCACTTATCCGCTGCCAGAGGCACAGCTCGACCGCTTCTTAATGCAGATTGATATTTCTTATCCGCCTTTGGCTGCTGAGCGCCAAATGCTTTTTGCCACAACTGGTGGCGCCGAAGCCGTGCCCAAGCAAGTTCTCATTGCTGCTGAATTACAATCAGCTCAAAGCTTAGTGCGTGATGTGCCCGTGGGCGAGCAGGTGACCACTGCAATCCTAAACACCATTCGCGCTGCAAGGCCTGGTGTTGGTTCTGCCGCCTATATCAACGATGCAGTGGCCTGGGGGCCATCGCCTCGTGCGGCCCAAAGCTTGATGCTGTGTGTTAAGGCGCGTGCCTTATTGCAGGGCCGCCTGTCACCTTCGGTGGATGATGTAGTCGCATTGTTGGAGCCAGTATTAAAACACCGCATGGCATTAAACTTTGCCGCACGCGCAGAAGGCATCACAGTGTCAGCCATCATCGCCAAATTGGCAGCAACCTTGGCCTAACGTGCCCACAGTTTCACCCACATCGCAAACCCGCGCCCGCCAACTTGGCGATGTCTTGCCACCACTGGTGGTACGTGCTGAGCGCATCGCCGCAACCGTGCTGCAAGGCAGCCACGGCCTACGCCGCGCTGGGGTGGGTGAAAATTTCTGGGCCTATAGGCCTTAT
>DATCEN010000104.1:0-3155 GCA_036510015.1 Aestuariivirga sp. | reverse complement strand
CACCGAGGGCTGACTTGTTATCTGACACTGATATCTTCTCGCTCATAGTTTTAAGGCCGCCAAAGCAGCCCTCCTTTTGCAAGTTGCTATAGGGGCAAGCCCTTGACAGCGCAATAAGCCGCTTTAATGGCATGTGTGCCTCTCATGACCAAAACTTACAATGCCTCAATCATCACAATTGCCTGGGCGTAGGGATATTCATCGGTGATGGTCAGATGAATGCGCGTCGTTTTGCCAATGGGTGTCAAGCGTGCCAACATTTTTGCAGCACCGCCAGTCAACGCCATGGTGGGCTTGCCAGAAGGCTCATTCACCACACCTAAGTCTTTCATGAAAACGCCGTGTGAGAAGCCGGTACCCAAAGCCTTAGAGCAAGCCTCTTTGGCACAAAAGCGCTTCGCATAAGATGCCGCTCGCATGGCCCTGCCATCGGATTTGCGTTGTTCAATCGCGGTGAAACTGCGCTGGGTGAAGCGCGTGCCCCAACGATCCAGCGCTTTCTCAATGCGGCGGATATCGACAATGTCATTGCCGATGCCGATGATCATTTCTTCATGCCTCTGCTACCCGGCTTAGTGGCAGGAATGGAAGCCAATTCAGGCGGCAGTTGATCCGCAGCATAAGTCGGCACATCAAGCGAAGTCAGCGCGTAAAGGGGAACACCCACATCAGCTTTGCCGCCAGAGCGATTGATGAGACAGGCGGCAGCAACCGTCACCCCGCCCTCCTCGCTGATACCTTCAATACATTCACGCGATGAAAGCCCGGTGGTGATAATATCTTCAACCATCAAAACCATCGCACCCTTGGGTATGTTAAAGCCGCGGCGCAAAGCCAACCTGCCATCCACTCGCTCAAAGAAAATCGAAGGCACGCCAAGTTGACGCGCCATTTCATAGCCCACCACAACACCGCCCATGGCGGGCGACGCAACCAAGTCAATCTTGCCATGGCCGCCTGCACGCACTTTCTCAGCCAGCGCCTCACATAAACGCGCTGCACGCGCGGGTTCCATTAAAACGCGGGCGCATTGCAGATAACGTGAAGAATGCAAGCCCGATGAAAGAATGAAATGGCCTTCTAACAAAGCGCCAGCTGCGCGAAATTCATCCAACACTTGTTCATGCGTCAATGCGCTCATCCCGTCACCCTGCTTACATCAGAAACCAATGGCTTGGCCTTTAGCTCATTCATAATCACATTCAAATGGCGGATGTCAGTCACTTCCAACAAAATCACCAGATCATAAAAATCCCGAACCCCGTGGTGCGCGTGCAAAGTTAGCTCATCAATATTGCTGCCATGTTCGCCAATCACTTGCGTCACCTGCGCCAGTGCACCAACTTCATTTGCGATGTTGATGGCAATGCGCGCCGGAAAGCGTTGGCCCTCCTCGGCCACACCCCAAGCTAAATCCACCCATCTATCCGGCTCTTGGTCAAATTGTTCTAGGGCATCAGCATAGATGGGATAAATCGTAATGCCCTCGCCTGGGGTTACAATCCCCACGATACGCTCCCCTGGAACAGCACCTGTGACGGCATGAATTTTCATCGCCATGCCTGCTGCAGCGCCGCGCACAGGCAAAGAGAATTTGCTATCAGACTCTTTGCTATTGCGCTTTCTAAGCCCGCGCAAATTTTTAGCTTCAATCTCAAGGCCCATGGCCTTGGCCAAGTCATTGGCAGAAAGATCTCCGCGCCCAATGGCAGCCAAGGCATCATCCAAGTTTTTATGGCCCAGCCGCGGTACAGCGGCAACGGCCTCTTTCTCATTCAACTCCAGCTTCTGGCGCGCCAAAAGTTTTTCCACCAACTCACGCCCGATGTGCGCATATTGCTTGCGGATATCAGCACGCGTGGCACGGCGAATAGCAGACTTGGCTTTGCCAGTCACCACAATGGCTTCCCAAGCAGGCGGAGGCGATGCGGCATCAGAGCGGATGATCACCACCTCATCGCCATTCTCAAGCTTGGTCACCAACGCTGCGGTGCGGCCATTGATCTTGCAACCCACGCAACTATCGCCAATCGATGTGTGCAAAGCGTAGGCAAAATCAATTGGCGTTGCACCGCGCGGCAGGGCGATCAACTTGCCCTTGGGGGTGAAACAAAACACTTGGTCATGGAATAGTTCCAGCCGCGTATGTTCGAGAAATTCTTTCGGGCTCTCGCCTTCTTGCAAAGTCTCCACCAAATGCCTGAGCCATTTATATGCACTTGAATCTTCAACCGCGGATGCAGAGCCCGCACCCTCTTTATATAAAGCATGCGCTGCTACGCCACGCTCGGCAATTTCATGCATAGATTTCGTGCGAATTTGCATTTCAACGCGCTGCGAATGTGGGCCAATAACCGTGGTGTGAATAGAGCGATAATCATTTGCCTTGGGGCTAGAGATATAATCTTTGAAACGGCCTGGCACGGCAAACCATTTCTGATGCACAACGCCAAGAGAGAGATAACATTCATCAACACTATCCAGCAAAACCCGAAAGCCGAAAATATCTGCCAACTGATCCAGCGATAAATGCTTGCGCTGCATCTTGCGGTAAATTGAATACGGCTTTTTCTCACGACCACTCACTTCAGCCGTGATGCCATGCTCTTCCAACGCCTGTCGCAAGGCCCCTTCAATTTCGGTTAGAATACTGCCACTCTCAGCGCGCAATCTCTCCAACCGTTCATTGATGAATTCCGCAGTTGATGGGTCAAGCACTTTGAAGGCAATGTCCTCCATCTCTTCACGCACCAATTGCATGCCCATGCGGCCAGCCAGTGGCGCATAAATTTCCATGGTTTCTTGCGCGATCCGCTGGCGTTTTTCAGGCTTCACATGGTGAAGCGTGCGCATGTTGTGAAGGCGGTCCGCCAGCTTAACCAGCAACACGCGAACATCCTTGGCCATGGCCAACAAAAGTTTACGCAAATTTTCCGCTTGCGTGGCTTCCTTGGTCACCACATCGAGTTTCTTAATCTTGGTCAGCCCATCAACAAGGGCGGCAATTTCAAAGCCGAATTTCTCAACAATCTCACCATGGGTTGCCTCGGTGTCTTCCACCGTGTCATGCAGCAAAGCCGCAGCTATGGTTGCCGAATCCAGCTTCATATCGGTGAGAATAGCGGCCACTTCTAACGGGTGGCTAAAATAAGCCT
>DATCEN010000103.1:0-14873 GCA_036510015.1 Aestuariivirga sp. | reverse complement strand
CCTTCGGCTATTCCGGCTGACGAGTTGGCGCGGATGACTGACGACATCATCGCGGCGCTGAAAACCGTCTATGATCCTGAAATCCCCGTGGATATCTATGAGCTCGGACTGATTTATAAGGTTGATATTGATGATGATCGCAACGTCGCCATTGATATGTCGTTGACTGCTCCCGGCTGCCCGGTGGCCGGTGAAATGCCGGGTTGGGTGGAAAACGCCGTCGGCACAGTGCCGGGTGTCTTAGGGGTTAAAGCTAAAATTACATTTGACCCGCCATGGGATCATTCACGCATGAGTGAAGAAGCCCGCATGGCGATGAATATGTGGTAGGATGACAATGATGACCCAAACCTCACCAACACGCCCGCGCCCCGCCGTGATGAAGATCACGCCTGCGGCTTTATCGCGCCTGCAAGAACTGATGCGCAAACAAGAAGGCGCTGGCCTGCGCGTTGGCGTTAAAAATGGCGGCTGCGCTGGCATGGAATACACCATGGAATGGGCCAAAGAGCAGGGCCGCTTCGATGAAGTGGTTGAGCAAGATGGCGCGCGGGTTTTGATTGATGCCAAGGCCGTAATGTTCTTGCTCGGCACCGAAATGGATTTTCAATCCACCACGCTCAAATCAGGTTTTGTGTTCAATAATCCTAATCAAATCTCGGCTTGCGGCTGTGGCGAAAGCGTTCAGTTGAAAGAAGCTGAAGCCACTTCATAATTGATACGCAATCCTTCGCGGGATGCGTGTGTTAGAACATGCTTCCGTTTTGCAGGCGCTCGTTTGGTGGGGCAGTGCGCTCTGACAAGAACACAATGCCGGCAAGGTCGCCCCTGCGCCACACCACCTTGGCTGTCTGCATGAAGCCATCAGTTGGTACCACGAATTTAAATTCGTTAGGCAAGGCCAATTGGTCTTTGACAACAAGGCGTGCACCGGTTTCGGAAATATCGCGCACCTGACAATCCACAGCGTGCGCCCCGTTCAGGCGGTACACCTTGGCGGTTTTCAACACGCGTTGGCGTGTGGCACGACGATTATTTTCACCGGTTGTAGTTGGCACAATATACAATCCTAAGTGTATTAAAGTTAACGGCAATCGGTTAAAAAATCATTGCAACGCTTTGTCATTTTTGCTCGGCGTTAACGTTTGACCAAGAAAGCCGGCATATTTCCCTCATGAAAACCCGAAGAATCATCAATCGCCTCGTTTTTGTGCCGAGGTGGATGACGACTAGGACGTTCTGCAACAATAACGTTTGGTTCTGGTAAAGGTTCCTCAACTCGCGGTTGTCGTGGCTGCGCTGGAGGCTTGGTGCGTTTGCTTTCACGCTGTGGGCGAACAGGTGCCGCAGAAGGTTGTGGTTCTGCAACAACGTTGTCCAGCTTGAAATACGGAATATCTTTCTTGATCAGGTCAAGAACACCTTTGAGCTGTTTGCTTTCTTCGCGCGTTACCATCGTGAAAGCGTGGCCTTCGCGTCCGGCGCGGCCCGTGCGGCCAATGCGGTGCACATAATCCTCAGAATGAGTGGGCACATCAAAGTTAAACACATGGCTGACGTCAGGAATATCGAGTCCGCGTGCCGCAACATCTGATGCGATCAAAATCGTCAGCTCATTGGCGCGAAATGCCGCCAAAGTTTTCATGCGTGCCGATTGATCCATGTCGCCATGCAGCGCCCCGGCGTTGAAGCCATGTTGACGCAGAGATTTATCCAACAATGCAACTGTGGTTTTGCGGTTAGCAAAAACGATGGCATTCTTGATGTTGTCTTGGGTGCGGATCAACGCGCGCAAGGTGTCGCGCTTGGCTTTGGGATCGTGCGGCGCTTGCACCAATTGCTGGACAATGGACTCGGCAGCAGAAGAGCGCTGGGCCGTTTCAATCTTTACCGGATTATGCAAAAATGCCTCGGTCAGCCGCTGAATTTCTGGCGGCATGGTGGCAGAGAAGAACATCGTCTGACGGGTAAAAGGCAACAGCTTGCAGATGCGTTCAATGTCCGGAATAAAGCCCATGTCCAACATGCGGTCTGCTTCATCAATCACCAGCATTTCAATGCCGCTCATCATCAGGCGCCCGCGTTCAAAATGATCCAGCAAACGCCCTGGCGTTGCAATCACCACATCTGCGCCGCGGTCAATCTTGGCGGCCTGTGGGTCGAACGCCACACCGCCAATGAGCAGAGCAACCGTCAACTTGTGATTCTTGCCCAGCGTGGCAAAACTTTCTTCCACCTGGGCGGCCAGTTCACGCGTCGGCTCCAGAATAAGCGTGCGCGGCATACGCGCTCTGGCGCGGCCCTTTTCCAGCATTGAAAGCATCGGTAATACGAATGCGGCTGTCTTACCTGAGCCGGTTTGTGCAAGGCCCATCACATCCTTGCGCTGCAGAGCATGTGGTATGGCCTGCATTTGGATGGCGGTAGGTGTGGTATAACCGGCAGCGATAACCGCATCCAGTACTTTGGGGCTGAGCCCCAGTTCGGAAAAACTCATTGAAACAGAAAAACCAATCCGGCGAATAAAACAAATAGCGCCCTTGGGGCTTCGCCTACACGAAAGGCGCTGGATTATTGCGCCGCATATAGGGAATCGGCATCAGAGTCAATTTAACTACAAGGCCATTTACCTTCAAATTGAACCTATGCTTTATTTGTTATCACCGAGTGCCTTGTCCACAGCGCCACCAATCAACCCGCCCACCAAAGGGGCAAGGATGAAAAGCCACAGTTGCTGAATAGCCCAGCCGCCTTCAATCACCGCCGTGGCGATGGAACGCGCAGGGTTCAGCGATGTATTGGTCACCGGAATTGACATGATATGCATTGCCCCCAGCGTCAGTCCGATGGCAACAGGGGCCATGAGGCCAGCGCCATCTTTGCGCGTTACACGGGCAATCACAAAGATGAATACTGCGGTTTGCATGATTTCCATGGCGGCAGCAGCCAGTAGGTTGAACTTGCCAGCAGAATGTTCGCCATAGCCATTGGCAGCAAATCCGGCTGGTAATTCACCTGTGCCGGCATTTTTGAACAGAAACGCAAAGAAAAGCGCCGCCAGAATACCGCCGACGATTTGAGCCACGAAATAGCCCAACAATTTGCCACCATCAAAACGCCCAGCTTGCCACATGCCAATAGTAACTGCTGGATTGAAATGCCCGCCAGATATGGGCCCCACGGCATAGACCATGACCATTACGGTGAGGCCAATACATAAGGCAACCCCAAGCCCAGCGGCATTTCCTGAAATCAAAGCCGCGCCCAAAACCGCTGAAACCAACATAAAGGTGCCGAGCGTTTCGGCGAATAGTGATCGTGACATTAAAACTTCCTCCAAAAGTAAGCCGCATGCCTATTAGCTGATTCGTAATTTTCATGCAGCCGTTAACCCAAGGTCAAAGTTCTCGCACCTTGCAGGCAAGTGATGCTAAGATGGCATTGTGCTTACACTGACCACCTTACCCAGCGTGAAAACGCCCAATATGCTTCTGCGTGAATTGCAGACCGCTGACGCGCGCGATCTTGCGGGCTTTATGATGCAGCCACGCTATCAGCGCTTTATCGTCAATCGCTTGCGCCATGACAGCGAGGTGAAAGCTTTTGTTGAGCGGCACGTCGCCAGCCAAGGCGACAAGCGCAGGCATGTGTTTCATTTAGCTGCTGAAGAGCGCCATTCGGGCGAAGTGGTAGGCGATGGGTTTTTGATCTCCCAAAGTGAAAATAAATTTGAAATCGGTTGGGGCCTGCATCCCGCGTTGTGGCAGGCAGGCTTTGGCACTGAAATTGGCCAAGCTTTGATGGGCATTGCCTTTGAGCGGCTCTCCGCCAAAAGTGTCTGGTGCAAAATCATGAAGCCCAATCGCGCCTCATCAGCATTGGCATTGCGGCTTGGCATGGAATTGATGAGCACCACCGAAAGCATGAGCTTAGGCCATGGCCGCATCGAAGACGTGGAGTTCTATAGCCAGGACGCGGCAAGCTATTTCAACGCTGCCTATTAAGGGTCCTTCAAGTGAAGCGTGATGTCACAGTGGTGGGGTCTGGCCCTGCTGGCCTGATGGCCGCAGATGTGCTTTCTGCAACCGGCCATAAGGTGACGATTATCGACCAAGCCAAATCGCCTGCGCGAAAATTTCTGCTTGCTGGCAGGGGTGGGTTGAACCTTACGCATTCTGAGCCGCTGGAGAAACTATTGCCGCGTTATGGGCAAGCGGCAAATTTTCTTGCACCGATGATTAAGGCTTTCCCGCCAGATCAGGTGGTGCGCTGGGCGCAGGCTTTGGGCCAAGATACTTTTGTGGGTTCATCAGGTCGGGTGTTCCCCAAAGCTATGAAAGCCTCGCCCTTGCTGCGCGCTTGGCTGAGGCGGCTGGAGGCGCAAGGCGTGGTGCTTAAATCCAACCAGCGCTGGCAGGGTTTTGATGAGGCACCAACCATTCTAGCCCTTGGCGGTGCCAGTTGGCCCGAAATGGGAAGTGACGGCGCTTGGGTTAAAACCTTCCGCGCGGCGGGCATTAAGGTCAACGAGCTGCAACCCTCCAATGGCCGAATACTTATTCCGTGGACGGAGCATTTTAAAACGCGCTTCTCTGGCATGCCGATCAAAAACTTGGTGCTGCACTATGCCAACCAACAAGCCAAGGGCGAAATCGTCATCACAGCCCAAGGCCTGGAAGGCGGGGCCATTTATCAGCTTCACCGCGCAATGAGGGAGCAGCCGGGCCTTGCCCTGTTGATTGATTAGAAACCCGACCTGAATGTTGATGCCATTGCCAAGCGTTTGGCGTTGCCTCGTGGGCGGATGAGCCAGTCCAACTTCTTGCGCAAGTCGTTGGGGGTAACCCCTCAAGCCATAGCGTTGATACATGAAACCAAAGCTGCAATCAGTGCTGAAGGCCTGAAGTCACTTACCCTTAATCCACAAGGTTTTGCAGGCATTGAACGCGCCATTTCAAGCGCTGGCGGTGTGGCACTTTCTGAGCTGGATCAAAATTGCCAACTCAAATCGCGGCCGTTCACCTATTGTGTGGGGGAGATGTTGGATTTTGATGCGCCAACGGGCGGCTATCTGTTGCAAGCGGCATTCTCAACCGCAGTGGCGGCAGCGCGGGATCTCGTAAAAAGCCTTGCCACAGCGTAGCCATAAATTGATAATAGATGAAAGGTTCATTCATCAGACGTTCAGACTCGTTTTGCTAAGCCAGCACCAAGTTCAACGCATCAAACAATAAAAATGGAGACTAACATGAAAAAATTTCTCACGATCACCGCTGCCACACTATTTACCGCCACAACCTTGGTAGCAACGATTGCCCCAAGCCAAGCGCGCAGCCTCCAATCCATGTGCCGCGCTGAAGCCCGCCATGCGGCGCGCGAAGCAGGTGGCAATAATGTTGCTGCTGGTGCAATTACTGGCGCAGCCATGGGCGGCTTGTTTGGTGCTATCACTGGCCATGGTGCCGCAAGCAACACGCTGACCGGCGTTGCCGTGGGCGGTATTGGCGGTGGCGCTTTAGGCGCTGCTGGTTCCAATGACGCTGCAAGACAAGCTTATTGGAATACCTACAACGATTGCATGGACAACAACTAATTTACGACGGCTTTAATTTACGACGCATTAAGGATTAGCTGACAAGTTTTAACGATGAGTCAGCTAATCCATTACGCCTTATATCTGCTCTATCCAATTTACGACCCCGTGGTCCGTAATAGCCAAAACTATTTTCTGACGTATTTCACTGCTGGGTTAACCGCTCTACTAATCACGTTGGTTATTAAGCGACGTTTCTCTCTGCCTTTTAGGGCCATTCGAAGGCTCCTTTTACCCAATAAGCTTTGGCAACATCCATCAAATTGGTTGGATGTGAAACTTTACTTTGTGAGCCTCTATTACCTTGTCTTTCAGGTTCTGCTGGTTGGCGGATCAACATTACTGTCAGTTGCCGCCGTTGTTAATTTTCTCACCCACGCCTTTGGCCCCGCGCATATTGCTTCAGGGCCCAGTTGGTTGGTTACGTCGGCCAGCATGCTTCTGGTTTTTCTCGCAGTAGAATTTGGCTATTGGCTTTCACATTTTATGCTGCACAAGCTGCCATTTCTGTGGGAATTCCACAAAGTGCATCATTCCGCCGAAGTGCTAACACCGCTCACAGAATTTAGACAACACCCACTGGAGTTGGTCTTGCACCCAATGCTGATGACGGGTGCTGCAAGCATCGTACAGGGTCCAATGGTCTGGATCTTTGGTGCCGGCGCAATGGTGATTGACCCAGTTGAAGCCAATATTATTTCGATGTTCTTTTGGTTCACAATTCAGCATTTGCGTCACACGCATATTCCGATTTATGCCACGGGTCTTCTTGGCAAAATCATCCAAGCACCAGCCCATCACCAGGTGCATCATTCCACCAACCCGGCGCATTATGATACAAACTTGGGCTATTGCCTGTCGATCTTCGATTGGATGTTTGGAACACTATATGTGCCCAAAAAAGGTGAGAAATTTGAATACGGCCTCGGCCATGAGGACCATGCGCTTGAAACTGTTACCGGCTCATTATTTGCCCCAATTGGCCGGGTGTTCATGATGGCTATGCGCGCCCTGCGTGGTAGATTTTTAGTTGCGCCCCTGCGTAAACGCGATCTTCAAAGCAAATAGCGCGAACACCCCAGCGAAGGTGTAATCAATGCGCCGCAATACCTGTGGGCGGGCTTTCAACCAGCCCACCAAACGCTCCGCTACCAGAACCGCGATGATCGAAAGCGGAATGTTCAGCGCCACAAAATAGAGACCGAAGAATAATAATTTACCACGCGCATCTGGATCGCCGCTGGCAATAAACTGCGGCAAGAAGGTGATAAAGAATATCACCACCTTGGGGTTGGTGAGGTTTACCATCACGCCCAGAAGAAAACTTTTCAATGCGGATGTCGAAGCCGCCCCTTGGGCTTTCACATTAAGTGATGAACCATGGCGGATGGCATCAACGGCCAGCCACAGCAAATAGCCAGCACCGAAGATTTTGAGCAATAGGAAACCTGTCGTCGAGGCGCTGATTAATGCTGACACACCAAAGGCCACGAGAAAGGTATGCACCACGCAGCCCATGTTGGAACCGATGGCCGAAGCGATGCCCGCGCGCCTGCCGGATGAAACGGTGCGTGATAAAAACAGGCTCATATCCGGGCCCGGCGTTGCAAACAGCAAAATGCTGGCGCCGGTGTAGGCGAGAAAGACGGGCAGGGAGGGCAGGAAATTCATGGCACTTGCTTTCGTAATCTCAAGCCGCTATCTCGCGCAGCACTGCGGGATTAGCTCAGTTGGTAGAGCGCTTCGTTTACACCGAAGATGTCGGGAGTTCGAGTCTCTCATCCCGCACCATTGTTCGAACACTTTAATTGCTATAATTTAAGCGCTTATGAAATTAGTTATAGCAACTTGCCAATTTCCTGTCAGTGCTGATATCAAGCGCAATTGTCGCCATATTTCTGCGCAGATGCGCAAGGCAAAGACACGCGGCGCGGATGTAATTCATTTTCCTGAATGCGCACTTTCTGGTTATGTCGGCACGGACTTTCCTTCCTATGCAAATTTCAAATGGGATGAATTAGATAAATATATACGCAGGCTCATAGAAGTAGCGCGGGAATTAAAATTATGGGTGGTCGTTGGCTCTACGCACCAACTGACCGGCAAGCACAAGCCTCATAACAGCCTCTATATTATCAACGATAAGGGCGAGCTTGTTGACCGCTATGATAAACGATTTTGTGCAGGAAATGCCAAAGAAGCCAGTGGAGATTTGGCATATTACACGGCCGGTAATCACTTTACCTTATTCAGCATTAAAGGCATTCGCTGTGGCGCATTAATATGTCATGACTACCGCTACCCCGAGCTTTATCGCGAATATAAGAAACGCGGCGTGCAACTGATGTTTCATTCCTATCACGCAGGTGGAATGGACGCTAAAAAATATAAAGAAATACAGAAAGACATTCTGCCTTTTGCTAAGTTTAATGAAGGGTCAACATTTCCCGCAATTACTATGCCTGCAACAATGCGCTCTTACGCTGCAAATAATTATGTTTGGATTAGTTGTCCGAATAGCTCGGCCCGCGAAAGTTGCTGGCCTGCTTTTTTCGTGCGCCCAGACGGCGTGATTACCGGCAAGCTTCGCCGCAATCAAAGTGGCATTCTTATCTCGACAATAGATACAAATCAAAAGTGGTATGATTCTACGGCTGCATGGCGCGAACGCGCTGTGAATGGAATTCTTTATAGTGGCACACTAGTGAAAGATTCCCGCTCGACTAATCGAACCAAGCTATAGTGCATAAACAACACCTCATTTTGTCAAAAAGGCATCATAATCAATAGCTACAATTTGGCACAGGTTCGGATAACGTCCACTGGTGAGCACCATTCCACCCATCACACAATCGCGTTCGGCGTCTGATCAATCGGTGGCAGAGGCTGCCCCTCAATCACGGCTTCCAGCGCGCGCAGGCGCTTGAAAATAGAAATCAGCGAAATGATCGTGGGCCAAGAGTTGATCAAGAACTGAAATGAGCTGCGCACTTGATCGAACGAATTCTGCACCTGCTGCATTGGCCCAAGCGTAATCTTCTGGGCCACCAAAGTTGGAATAAGCACAATGATCGGGAAGATATTGTCAGTTTGCAGATAGAGAATACGGCCCAGATTGAAATAGAGATAGTGAAAATACAGTGTGAAATAATTGATGCGCACATTGCGGAAAAACTCCGCCAAGGTTTCAGGCGCAGCGCGCGCCGGATTATCTTCGCCAAACACCAGCTCTTTACGGTAAGCCGCCTCAACGCGTTGGTTCTTGAATTCAAGCCCAGGCAATTTGATGCCAATGCTTGCCAAGAATCCCGTTCCGAATAGCGACCAGAGAATAGCTGCGGTGACCAATGGATAAGGCACAACACCAATAATAGGCAATTCTTGCACATAGTGTTCCAGCGCGTGCAACACCGGCAAAAAGGCAATCAACGTCATGAAGGCATCAAGGAAACTGGTACCAAGTCCCTCCATGGTTGAGGCAAAGCGCATGCTGTCGTCTTGCACACGCTGTGATGCGCCCTCAACATTGCGAATGGTTTGCCAGTGCGAGGCGTAATATCCATTCATGGCGGTGCGCCAACGAAAATTATAGTGGCTGACAAAAAAGCGGGTGAGCGTTCCAACCACCACGGCAACAACGGCAATGCCCATGAAAATCAAAAGAAAGCTGATATATTCTGAAGCAGGTGTTGGGCGCGATTGGGCAACCGAGGCCTGAACCAAATCATAAAACGGACCATACCACGCATTGATGGCAACGCTGACTTGCACCTGAAAATAGGTGACAAAAATGATGAGGGCAGAACCCCACATTGACCAGTTGAACCAAGGATGTGGCGAGATGCGACGCCACACTAAGCCGAAAATCACAACGGCAAGCGCAAAATAAATATAAAACCAAATGAAAGGTGTTGACCAGAAGCTTTGAATGCCGATGACTGGTGGCGCATCAGCCGCCGGATTGGGCAAACCCAAATGCGCACCAAAATCCCTAAAGAAAAAGAACCAGGCCAAAACTGCGATCAATCCCCACACTGCTGCGGATGTGAAAAACGCGCGAGGAGACGGGAAGAATGATGTGAACATGTGTGGCCTTGCTTTGAAACTTTAGTTGGAATGCACAGTAATCATGTCTAGTTTGTGGTGATTTGAAAAGCCCCCTAACGCATGTCCCATGAATTCCCCGACCATATCCGCCAACAGGTGCAGCAATGGCTTGCTGCCAAAGGTGCGGGCGGTCGTGAAGAAGCGCAGGCCATGAGTGCTACTTACAAGCAAGGCGAAAACTCGTCTACCGTTTCGCTAAACGCCTACCTCACCACCAGAATGCCAGCCACTTTTGCTGCCGTGTCTGCGGTTTTGGATCAGGTGCTTCGGGTCATGCCACGCGCGCTGCCAAAAAGTCTGCTGGATATTGGCGCTGGCCCTGGCACCGCCAGCATGGCTGCGCAAATCCTCTGGCCCGGCCTAAATTCGATCACCATGATTGAGACTGATAAAAGATTTGCGGATCTGGCCAAGCATCTCTCACCAGATGCTGAAGTTGTGCACCAACCTTTGCAAAACTTAGACCGCAAAGCCGATGTGGTGATCGCGGCCTATGTTTTTGCAGAATTGCCTGAACGCGAAGCCGCTGTAACGTCTTTGAAGCTGTGGGCGCAAACCAGTGAGTTGCTCATCATTGTTGAGCCGGGAACCCCCAAAGGCTTTGCCCGCATTCGTGCCGCCAGAGAGGCGCTGATTAAGTCTGGCGCGCATCTCGTCGGCCCCTGCACCCATGCTAACGCTTGCCCGATGATGGGCACTGACTGGTGCCATTTTAAAACCAGGCTTCCGCGCAGCCGCGCCCATATGCAGGCTAAATCCGCAACTGTGCCTTTTGAAGATGAAAGCTTCTCATGGGTGGCGGTTTCGCGCCATGCTGCCACACTGCCAAAATTTCGCATCATCGCACCACCTGTCGTTAACAAAGTTGCGGCCACGTTCAAAGTTTGCGGCGCGCAAGGCCTATCACAAAGTGCAATTGCATCACGAGATAAGGCCGCCTACAAACTGGCGCGCAATATGAGTTGGGGAGATGGGTTTGATGTTTGATCTAAACGCGTTGCACGATCAAACCGTTCAACTTGCGCAAACATTGGTGGGTTGGCTGCAAAGCCCGCAATTTTATGCTCAAGTGGTCGCCGCGATTATTGCATGGATACTGGCGCGTATTTTGTCGCAACTAATTTTGGCAAGGGTTTGGCTGTTCAACGCCCTGCCCAGTGACGGGCGCCTATTTAAGCCTCGCGCCATTGTTTATTCCTGTCGCGATTTGTTGCAGCCATTTCTGGTTTTTATACTATTGGCCGTGGCCATAAAAATTTGTGACAATGTTTTTGCTTCATCTTGGTTGGTGCGGTTAGCCCAAAGTGCCGCTGTCATTTCGCTTCTCTATGTGGCGATCGATCGTTTCTTAAAGCACCCACTTATCAATGCCGGCGCGCGCTGGGTTGGCATTCCAGTCGCTGCGGTTTTTGTCTTTGGCTACATGCCGCAAGTCATTGGCTTTTTGGATGGTGCGGCCTTTGAAGCAGGCAACATCCGTATATCACTTTTGGCAGTGGTGAAAGCCGTTCTGTTCGGTGGCTTCTTGTTATGGATTGGCCGTGTGGCTTCCACTGCTGGCCAGCGCGTGATCCGCAATCAAGATTCAATCGATGAACATACAAGAGAACTCGCGGCCAAGGCCTTTGACTTGGCAGTGATCGCCACCGCGCTGTTGCTGTTGCTGAATTTGCTTGGCATGGATTTCAGTGTGCTCGCCGTCATCGGCGGGGCCATTGGTGTTGGTCTTGGTTTTGGCCTGCAACAAATCGCCGCTAACTTTATTTCCGGCATCATCATATTGCTGGAGCACAGTTTAAAACTGGGTGACTATATCGAATTAGAAGACGGCAAATCCGGCAAGCTGCGCGCACTCAACATGCGCTCATCAACACTGGAAACTTTTGACGGCAAAGAAATCATGGTGCCCAATGAAAAGTTTATCACCACAAAAGTGACGAACTGGACGCATAATGATCCACGGCAGCGCTATGAAGTGCCGTTCGCGGTAACTTATGAAACAGATCCGCGCAAAGTGCAGGCTGTGGTGCAAAAGGCCATCAGTAAAAGCAGGGGCGTGTTGCAAGAACCTTTTGCGCCAGTCTGCGAAATAAAGGGCTTTGGTGAAAATGGCATCAACATGCAGGCTAAGTTTTGGGTGCTGGGTTTGGATGAAGGCGACAACAGCTTCATCTCAGAGGTCGCAACTGAAATCTGGCTGGCTCTGAACCAGGCTGGCATTGAATTTGCTAGGCAGAAACCCGCGGGCGTTGCTAAAGCTGTCGCCAAGAAATAATCTGATGCCAGTGCCAAACCACCGCCACAACAGGAAATGAATAATATGCGTAAGTTAATTTCGTCTGGTTCAAAATTTGAGGCAGACATTGGTTATTCCCGCGCCGTGGTGGATGGTGATTGGTGTTTTGTTTCCGGCACCACCGGCTTTGATTATGCGAGCATGAAAATCTCTGCTGATGTGGTTGAACAGACTGAGCAGTGTTTTAAAAACATTGATGAGGCATTGACCAAGGGCGGCTTTGCTATGGCTGATGTGGTGCGCGTGCATTACCTGCTGCCGATAGCCGATGACTTTGAAAAATGCTGGCCGGTTACGCGCAAGTGGCTGGGTGCCATCGGCCCCGCCGCCACCATGTTTGAGGCGCGCTTAGCCACCCCCGCCATGAAAATTGAAATCGAAGTCACTGCAAAGAAGCGCACATGAAGCAACGTCATATAGCCTTGGCGGTGTTGATTGCGGCCATTTGGGGGTTCAACTTCGTGGTCATTAAGGTTGGCGTTGCTGCTGTGCCGCCCTTCATGCTGCTGGCCTTGCGCTTTTTCTTTGCGGCGGTTCCAGCACTCTTTTTCGTCGCGAGGCCAAAGGTGAGTATCACTTATCTGGCGGGATATGGCTTGATGTTGGCACTGGGCCAATTCGGCTTCATGTTCATGGCTGTAAAGATGGGCCTTCCAGCTGGCCTCACATCCTTGGTGTTGCAACTGCAAGCCTTCTTCACCATGTTTTTTGCTTGGATCGTTTTTGCAGATATGCCCAAGTGGTTTCAGATCATCGGTGCAGTAATCGCTTTTGCCGGAATAGCGCTGATTGCAGCGGCGCGCTGGTCAGGCACCGACTTTTTGCCGCTGATGCTGTGTGTTATTGCGGCGGCCGGGTGGGGTGCATCCAATATCATCGCAAAGGCAGCAAAGCCACCAAACGCGTTATCATTTACGGTGTGGTCAAGCCTGTGGTCGCCCCTGCCGTTGTTGGCTTTGTCTTGGATGTTTGAAGATCACGCCCAAACCGCAACTGCCTTGGCCCACCCAACAATGATTGCCATCCTCGCAGTTGTCTATCTGGCCGCTTTGTCCACCATATTCGGATATGGCGCATGGAATTTCTTGCTCACCAAATATAGTGCCGGAACTGTGGCACCATTCTCACTGCTTGTGCCGATCTTCGGAATTCTATCAGGCGTGCTGGTATTGGGCGAAAGCTTTGACAAGTTTGAAATCGCAGGCGCGCTTTTGGTCATTGCGGGCCTGATCTTCAGCAACTTTGGCGGCGCTTTGTTAGATCTGGCAGCGTCAAAGAAAATGGCGGAGCCTTGAGGCTCCGCCAAATGATGGATTTCTCATTTTGACTTTACTGGTGCTTCTTACGGTCACCAGATCGGCAGCACTGATGTGCTTGCTCAATTCCTCCCTAAACTTGGGGTTTCGACCCAAGTTCATGCCACTTTTCTGACACAATCTCACATGGCTGCCAAGCATTAAATTACGGTGGCTTGCCTTGACAAGTTAAAGCCTTAAAAGACGGCCACATTCTAAGAAACAGAGATTCTAAATGCGCCTTTCCCAATATTTTATGCCGATCCTGCGAGATGATCCAAAAGAAGCCGAGATTGCCTCGCACAAATTGATGTTGCGCGCTGGCCTGGTGCGCCAAGAGGCAGCTGGCAGTTATTCATGGTTGCCCATGGGCTTTCGCGTTTTGAAGAAGATCGAACAGATTGTGCGTGAAGAGCAAGACCGCGCCGGGGCCATCGAAGTGTTGATGCCCACTTTGCAATCAGCAGACCTATGGCGCAAATCCGGCCGCTATGACGCTTACGGCAAAGAAATGCTGCGCATCAAAGATCGCCAAGATCGTGATCTGCTATACGGCCCCACCAATGAGGAAATGATCACCGATATTTTCCGCTCAGGGGTTCAGTCCTACAAAGATGTGCCGCGCAATCTTTATCACATTCAATGGAAGTTCCGCGACGAAGTGCGTCCGCGTTACGGCGTGATGCGTGGACGCGAATTCCTGATGAAGGATGCTTATTCTTTTGATCTGACACGTGAGGCTGGGCAACATTCTTACAACAAAATGTTTGTGAGCTATTTGCGCACCTTTGCCCGCATGGGATTGCAAGCTGTTCCCATGCGCGCTGAAACCGGCCCTATCGGCGGCAAAGACAGCCATGAATTCTTGATTCTCGCTCCAACCGGCGAATCAGAAGTGTTCTTCGATAGCCGCTTCCAAGACATGGATTGGAAGAACTTTGAGATTGATTATGATGATGTCGAAGCGGTTTCAAAAACTGTTGGCACATTCACCTCGATGTATGCCGCCACATCCGAAATGCATGATGCGAGCGACTATGAAACCCGCGTGCCGCAGGCTAACCGCATCACTGGCCGTGGCATTGAAGTGGGCCACATCTTCTTCTTTGGCGATAAATACTCGCTCCCCATGGGCTGCGAAGTGCAAGGCCAAGACGGCAAAAAGGTAACGCTGCAATCCGGTTCTTACGGCATTGGTGTGTCGCGCCTCGTGGGCGGCATCATCGAAGCCAGCCACGATAAAGATGGCATCATCTGGCCAGAATCAGTGGCACCTTTCAAAGTCGGTCTTATCAACATCAAATCAGGCGATGCCGAAGCCGATGCTGCCGCAGAAAAAATCTATAAGGGCCTCACCGCCAAAGGCGTTGAAGTATTATATGATGATCGCAATCAACCCGGTGGTGCCAAATTCGCGACGATGGATTTGATCGGCTTACCATGGCAGATCATCATCGGTCCACGCGGATTGAAAGACGGCATTGCCGAAGTTAAAAACCGCAAAACCGGTGCGCGCGAGAATGTAGCGCTGGATAAAGTTGTGGAGAAAATGGCGGGATGAGCAGTCCGCGTCCCTTCGCAG
>DATCEN010000102.1:0-11202 GCA_036510015.1 Aestuariivirga sp. | reverse complement strand
ATCGGCGTGATTAAAGAAGGATGGAACGGCTTCAACATTCTGCACACAGCTGCTGGCCGCGTTGGCGCGCTGGATGTTTGCGCATTACCCGGTGAAGGCGGCAAAACCACAAGTGAAATGTTAAGCAGCGATCTTGATGTTGCAATTCTTGCTGGTGCCGATGAAATTGATGTGGCGAAACTTGGCAAAGCCTTTGTGATCTATATCGGCAGTCATGGCGACGCTGGTGCAGCACGCGCTGATGTTATCTTGCCCGGTGCTGCTTACACTGAAAAATCTTCCACTTATGTCAACACCGAAGGCCGTCCACAAATGACAAGCCGCGCCGCGTTTCCGCCCGGTGATGCGCGTGAAGATTGGGCCATCATCGTAAACTTGGCCAAACGGGCAGGAGCCGACCTTGGCTTTACCTCGATCGGTGCCCTTCGTGCTGCGATGTACCAAGCAGCACCCCAACTGGCGGAGTTGAACAAGCTACACAAGGCAGATGCCGCAGCATTGGCCGCTATTGGTGAGGCAAAAGGTAAACCCACGAAAACTGCCTTCACCTCACCGATCAAAAATTTCTATCTCACCAATCCAATCGCCCGCGCATCGCGCATCATGGCTGAGTGTTCGGCTTTGAAGAATGGTCAACAAATGCAGGCGGCGGAGTAAGCTATGACTGAACTCTTGCTCACTCTTGCTTTGATCGTGATTGAAAGCTTGGGTCTTTTAGTGGCCTTGTTGATTTCTGTATCCTTCTTGATTTATTTTGACCGCAAAGTCTGGGCCGCAGTGATGATGCGCCGTGGGCCCAACGTGGTTGGCCCTTGGGGCGTGTTGCAATCATTCGCGGACTTGTTAAAATTCGCCTTCAAAGAAGTCATCATTCCAGATGGCGCCAACAAAGTTGTTTTCGTGATTGCGCCTGTGGTCACATCGGTGTTGGCGCTATCGGCCTGGTCCGTGGTGCCGATGGCTGAAGGCTGGCGCGTGGCCAATATCAATGTGGGCATTCTCTTTCTCTTCGCCCTTTCATCTCTGATGGTCTACGGCATGATCATGGGTGGCTGGGCTTCCAATTCTAAATATCCATTTCTTTCGGCGCTGCGTTCTGCCGCACAGATGGTGTCATATGAAGTCTCGATCGGCTTTGTTATGATCACGGTCTTACTTTGCGCGGGTTCATTAAACCTCACCGATATTGTTCACGCGCAAAATCATGGGTTAGGCACTAGACTTGGCCTGCCATCATCTTTCTTGGATTGGTATTGGCTGCCGTTGTTTCCGATGTTTATAATCTTCTTTGTTTCGGCTCTGGCTGAAACAAATCGCCCGCCGTTTGATTTGGTCGAAGCGGAATCAGAACTCGTCGCTGGCTTTATGGTGGAGTATTCCTCCACGCCGTATTTGCTGTTCATGCTTGGCGAATATGTGGCTATCACCACCATGTGCGCGATGATGACAACGCTGTTCCTCGGCGGCTGGGCCCCAATCATCAGCATGGCACCATTCACTTGGATCCCCGGGATATTCTGGTTCCTCGGCAAGGTTATTTTAGTGTTCTTCTTTTTTGCTCTCACCAAAACCATCGTGCCGCGTTATCGCTATGACCAACTGATGCGCCTTGGTTGGAAAGTGTTTCTACCAATTTCACTGGCCTGGGTGGTGATCACCTCTGGTGTCCTCGTTTACATGGGATGGTTACCAACATGAGCCTCTCACTGAACCAAGCTGGTAAACAGCTATTCCTCAAAGAATTTGTGCAGGCCTTCTTCTTGGCCATGCGCTATTTCGTTGCGCCCAAGGTCACGCTGAATTATCCGCATGAAAAAGGTGTGCTATCCGCGCGCTTTCGCGGCGAACATGCGCTGCGCCGTTATCCTAATGGCGAAGAACGCTGCATTGCTTGCAAATTGTGTGAAGCAATTTGCCCGGCTCAGGCCATCACCATTGAAGCAGGCCCCCGCCGCAACGATGGCACACGCCGCACCACGCGCTATGACATCGACATGACCAAATGCATCTATTGCGGCTTCTGCCAAGAGGCGTGCCCCGTGGATGCCATTGTCGAAGGCCCGAATTTCGAATTCGCTGCTGAAACCCGCGAAGAGCTGATGTTCAACAAAGAAAAACTGTTGGACAACGGTGATCGTTGGGAGCGCGATATTGCCCGCAACCTCGTGCTCGATGCACCATATCGCTGAGGAAGAGAACCATGCTCGCAACGACTTTCTTCTTCTACCTCTTCTCAGTAATGGCCATTGCCTCGGCCATGTTGGTGATCACCATGAAGAACCCGGTTCATTCTGTGTTGTTCCTCATCTTGTGTTTCTTTAATGCCGCGGGATTGTTCGTATTGAGCGGGGCTGAATTCCTAGCCATGATTTTGGTTGTGGTTTATGTGGGCGCTGTGGCTGTGTTGTTCCTCTTCGTAGTGATGATGTTGGATGTGGATTTCACTGAACTGCGTTCAGGCATGTTAAATTACCTGCCAGTGGGCGGCATAATTGGCCTCATCCTGTTGGTAGAACTTGTGCTGATGTTGACCACTTGGTCATTACCCGTTGGGCAAACTGTGCCTGCAAGTCCTGACGCAGTTGAGAATACCCGAGCGCTGGGCCTCGTTCTCTACACCAAATATGTTTATTTCTTCCAGACAGCGGGTCTCATTCTGTTGGTGGCGATGATTGGTGCGATTGTGCTGACGCTGCGCCACCGCACGGGCATTAAGCGCCAAAATGTTGCTGCACAAATTGCGCGCGGACCCGCCACCGCCGTTGAAGTCAAACAAGTTCAATCAGGGCAGGGCCTCCAATGATCGGGTTAGCGCATTATCTAACAGTGGCGGCCATTCTGTTCACCATTGGTATTTTTGGCATTTTTCTAAACCGCAAAAACGTCATCATCATTATGATGTCGATAGAGCTGATGTTGCTGGCGGTGAATATCAATCTGGTGGCTTTTTCAACCACGATGAATGATTTGACCGGACAGGTTTTCGCGCTTCTGATTTTGACTGTGGCTGCCGGCGAAGCTGCCATCGGTCTGGCTATTTTGGTTACTTATTTCCGCAACCGCGGCACAATTGCGGTTGAGGATATTAACATGATGAAGGGCTGATGATGATTCAGGCAATTTTATTTCTGCCCCTAATCGGTGCACTTATCGCAGGGCTTTTTGGCACCAAAGCCTTTCGTCAAATGGGTAGCGATGCTGCAGTCTATGCAGATCATTCGGTGGCCCATGATGAGCATGCTGATGACCACGCCCATGGCGATCACGCACATGATGACCATCACGGTTATGACGGCCCGCCATGGCCGATGTATCTCACAACGGCGTTGCTCTGCCTTTGCGCCATTTTCTCATGGGTTATATTCTGGGGTTTCTTGCATGAAGGCCATGATCAAGAAATCGATTTAATGCCGTGGATCACTTCAGGCTCTTTGAAAGCTGCTTGGTCGATCCGCCTAGATGCGCTCACCGCAGTTATGCTTGTGGTGGTGAACACAGTATCTGCAGTGGTTCACGTCTATTCGATTGGCTACATGAGCCATGATGAACATCAGCCACGCTTCTTTGCGTATCTCTCGCTTTTCACTTTTGCGATGTTGATGTTGGTAACTGCCAACAATCTTATACAGATGTTCTTCGGCTGGGAAGGTGTTGGTCTGGCGTCCTATTTGCTGATCGGATTCTGGTATGAGCGGGAAACCGCCAATGCCGCAGCGATAAAAGCTTTCGTGGTCAACCGCGTGGGTGACTTTGGCTTTTCTTTAGGCATCTTCGGCGTGTTCATGACCTATGGTTCAGTTGAATTTCCGGTGATCTTTGCTCATGCACCAGACGCAGTGGGTAAAACCATTCATTTCCTTGGCCATGACTGGGATACACTTACTACTTTGTGTCTCCTATTGTTCATGGGCGCTATGGGTAAGAGTGCGCAGTTCCTGCTGCACACTTGGCTGCCCGATGCGATGGAAGGCCCGACGCCTGTGTCTGCTCTGATCCACGCCGCCACGATGGTGACGGCTGGTGTGTTTTTAGTGGCGCGGCTTTCGCCTTTGTTTGAACTGGCCCCTCATGCGCGTGAAGTTGTTACCGTGGTTGGCGCCATAACCGCCTTCTTTGCTGCAACTGTGGCCCTTGTCCAAAATGACATCAAACGCGTGATTGCTTACTCAACCTGCTCTCAGCTTGGTTACATGTTTGTGGCTATGGGCGTTGGCGCTTATGGTGTTGGCATTTTCCATCTCTTTACCCATGCTTTCTTCAAAGCATTGTTGTTCCTCTGCGCTGGTTCGGTGATCCATGCGATGTCTGGCGAACAAGACATGCGCAAGATGGGCGGCCTTAGCTCTTATGCGCGCACAACCTTTCTTATGATGTTGATCGGCACTTTTTCACTCACTGGCGTTGGCATTCCTGGCATCGGCGGTTTTGCAGGTTTTCATTCAAAGGATGCAATCATTGAAGCCTCTTACGCAGGCGGAAGCACATTTGCTTTCACCTTGTTAGTGATCGCCGCTTTCTTCACCGCATTTTATTCGTGGCGTCTGGCCTTTATGACTTTCTCTGGCCCAACGCGTGCAAGCAAAGATGTTATTGAGCATGCCCATGAAAGTCCGCCTGTTATGCTGATCCCGCTTTATGTTCTGGCGCTGGGCGCAGTGGTTGCAGGTTTTGTATTCCAAAATTGGTTTATGGGCGAAGGCCAAGCTGAGTTCTGGGGCGCTGCAATTTATCGTTCAGCCGACAATCACATCCTCACGCAAATGGAAACTGTGCCGCTGTTTGTGAAGTGGTCGGCCTTCGTTTCTATGATTGCTGGCTTCGCTTTGGCCTGGTTGTTCTACATCCGCGACACCCGCTTGCCCAAGGAACTGGCCGCGCTCAACCAACCAGCTTACAAATTCCTACTCAACAAATGGTATTTTGATGAGCTTTATAATTTCATCTTCGTGCAGCCCACCTATTGGCTAGGACGCCTGTTTTGGAAGGAGGGCGACGGAGCAATCATTGACGGCTTCGGCCCTGATGGTGTTTCAAGCGCTGTTGTTGCCACCACCGCCCAGGCGGTGAAGTTGCAAACCGGATACGTCTATCATTATGCCTTCGCCATGTTAATTGGCGTAGCCGCAATTATCTCTTGGTTCTCATTTGGGGGCACACACTAATGCAAAGCTGGCCCTTGCTTTCGGTAATCACTTTCTTGCCGCTCCTAGGCGTGGCAGCGATTTTGTTGGCGCGTGGTGATGATGAAGCCGCAAGCCGCTATGCCCGTTGGGCTGCGCTGTGGACGACGATTGCTACCTTTCTTGTCTCGCTGCTGATTTTGCCGAATTTCAACGCGGCTGCTTCTGGCTTCCAACTGGTTGAAAATCACCAATGGCTGGGCTTGGCCAATTACCGCATGGGCGTAGATGGTATTTCCATGCCTTTCGTTTTGCTCACCACTTTCCTGATGCCAATTTGTATTGGCGCATCATGGTTCGTGAAAATGCGCGTGCGCGAATATATGATCGCTTTCCTCGTGCTGGAAACGCTTATGCTCGGTGTGTTCTGCGCATTGGATTTGGTGCTGTTCTATGTGTTCTTTGAAGCAGGCCTCATCCCAATGTTCTTGATTATTGGCGTGTGGGGTGGCCCGCGCCGGGTTTATGCCAGCTTCAAGTTCTTTCTCTATACACTGCTTGGCTCTGTGCTCATGCTCATCGCCATTATTGCTATGTATTGGCAGGCGGGCACCACGGACATTGCTGTGTTGCTCACCCGTGAAAACGGATTTCCAGCTGCCATGCAAAACTGGTTGTGGCTTGCCTTCTTTGCTTCCTTTGCGGTGAAGATTCCGATGTGGCCAGTTCATACGTGGTTGCCAGATGCCCACGTTGAAGCACCAACTGCTGGCTCAGTGGTTCTGGCCTCTATCCTGCTAAAGATGGGTGGTTATGGCTTCCTGCGCTTCTCGCTTCCGATGTTCCCAGATGCCAGTCATTATTTCCAACCGCTTATTTACACGCTTTCCGTTGTAGCGATTATTTACACCTCGCTGGTGGCGCTGGTGCAGAAAGATATGAAGAAGCTGATTGCTTATTCATCAGTCGCTCACATGGGTTTTGTGACGATGGGTATTTTCTCATTCACCAGGCAGGGCATTGATGGTGCGATTTTCCAGATGATCAGCCATGGCTTTGTTTCTGGCGCTTTGTTCCTCTGTGTGGGCGTTGTCTATGACCGGATGCACACGCGCGAGATTGCCGCTTACGGTGGCCTCGTTAAACACATGCCGCTCTATGCCTTTGTATTCATGTTCTTCACCATGGCAAATATCGGCTTACCCGGCACGTCAGGTTTTGTGGGTGAGTTTCTGACGCTGCTCGGCACTTTCAAGAACAACACTTGGGTTGCCTTTTTCGCAACAAGTGGTGTGATTTTGTCAGCATGTTACGCGCTAACACTTTACCGCAAGATAGTGTTTGGGGCGCTCATCAAAGATAGCCTCAAACACATCCCAGATATGACGCCGCGAGAGCTTGCTACGCTGGCCCCACTTGCCGCATTGGCGCTATTTTTCGGCATCTATCCTTCGCCAATCCTGAACCTCTTTGGGGTTCCGGTTGAGGCCATACTCAAAACTTTGCATGTCGCGTCGGCCACAATGGGCGATGCCATAACAATCGCGTTGCGGTGATCTCATGAGCTTG
This sequence comes from Aestuariivirga sp., assembly GCA_036510015.1. Taxonomy (GTDB): domain Bacteria; phylum Pseudomonadota; class Alphaproteobacteria; order Rhizobiales; family Aestuariivirgaceae; genus Aestuariivirga. The sequence continues at coordinate 4,513 of DATCEN010000102.1, read as the reverse complement.
TTTCAAGAATTAGGCTTTGCCGCCGCCCTTCCTGAAATTGCACTGGCTATACTGGCCATGGTGCTTTTGCTGGAAGGTGTGATGATAAAATCCACCACGCCCTCAACTATTCGTGGTGGCGCCATCGCCGGGCTTGCGGCGGTTGCTGCTTTGGTTATTTGGAAGTCAGGCACTGGCTCAGTCACAGCGTTCAATGGCGCATTCGTCACCGATTCATTTGCCCGTGTGATGAAGGTGATGGCACTTGTTGGTGCAGCGGTTACTTTGGCAATGAGTGGCAAATATCTGCGCCGCAACGCCATGGACAGCAATGAATATCCGGTGCTCATTTTATTGGCTACAGTAGGCATGATGCTGATGATCTCAGCCTCAGATCTCATCGGCTTGTATTTGGGCTTAGAACTTCAATCGCTTGCACTTTATGTTTTGGCCGCGATGAACCGCGACAGCACCAAGGCATCAGAAGCGGGCCTCAAATATTTTGTGCTGGGTGCTCTTTCATCGGGCTTGCTGCTATATGGTGCTTCATTGATCTATGGCTTCACTGGCCACACGGACTTTGCCGCCATCGCAACTGCGGTTCAAACTTCTGGTTCAAGCTTAGGCGTAGTGTTTGGCCTTGTGTTCTTGATGGCGGGCCTAGCCTTCAAGATTTCTGCAGTGCCCTTCCATATGTGGACGCCAGATGTTTATGAAGGTGCGCCAACACCTGTTACGGCCTTCTTTGCCACAGCACCAAAGATCGCAGCCATTGCGCTCTTTACGCGTGTTTTAGTCGGCCCCTTTGCGCACCTCATTGGCCAATGGCAACAGGTAATTGAATTCATCTCGATTGCCTCGATGGCTTACGGTGCCATTGCCGCCATCGGGCAAAACAACATCAAGCGCCTGATTGCTTATTCCTCAATCGGCAATATGGGTTTTGCCTTAGTAGGTCTTGCTGCGGGCTCACAAGAGGGTGTGCAAGGCGTAGTGATTTACATGTTGATCTATTTGGCAACAACGCTTGGTACGTTTGCTTGCATCTTGGCCATGCGCCGCAAAGGAATTTACGTCGAGCAAATTTCTGATCTTGCTGGCCTTTCACGCAATGACAAAGGCATGGCTTTTGTGTTTGCGATGATGATGTTCTCGCTCGCTGGCATCCCACCACTCGCTGGCTTCTTCGGTAAACTGTTCGTATTCCTGGCCGCGGTGAAGGCGGGGCTTTACGTCCTTGCCGTGCTTGGCGTGCTGTCCTCAGTGATTGGCGCTTATTATTATCTGCGCATTGTTAAGATCATGTATTTTGATCCAGCGGGCGAAATGTTTGATGGCGCTGAAAAGCGCTTGGCTATTGTGGCCTATGCGTCGTTGATTTTCGTTTTGGGCTTTGTAATTTTCGCTCCGCCTATCGTGGCTCTAGCCGCCAACGCTGCTAAGAGTTTGTTTTAGCCATTGCGCATCCTACGGCTTGCCACGGTTGATTCAACCAACCTCGAAGCAAAACGATTGGCGCAAAGTGGTGAGCGCGGGCCGTGCTGGATTGTAAGTACTGAGCAAACCGCAGGCAAAGGCAGGTTAGGGCGCGCCTGGGTTTCTGAACCCGGCAATTTCTACGGCACCTTACTATGGCCAACGATTGCACCACTCACTGCGATATCACAGGTCAGCTTTGTTGCGGCCTTAGCGGTTCACGAGACTGCAACCAAATTTTCAGGTGGCGCAGCTATATTTTTGAAATGGCCCAATGATTGTCTCTTGGACATCGCTAAGTTCTGCGGCATTTTATGTGAAAGTTTGGGCAATGGTCTTATCGCCATCGGCATCGGCATCAACATTGCCCATGTTCCTGAGGGAATGTCCTATCAAGTGACACGCTTGGGCAGCGCGACAGTTGATTCAGTACTTGAACAACTTCAACTAAGTCTATCAAAATATTTAGAAATATGGAGTGACGGCATTGGCTTTGACCATATCCGTGAAAGCTGGATGCAGCGCTGCCCCCACATCGGCACTAAAGTAAGCGTGGACGGGCAGGCCGGAATTTTCACTGGCCTTGGATTAGACGGCGCGCTTTTGCTGCAACTGCCCAGCGGAGAAGTCAAAACAATCTATGCAGGCGATGTAAGGGTAGAGTATCAAACCAAACAATGAAAGCTAAACAACCTAAGCATCAGCCCAAGCAGCAAAAACGCAAAAACGATCTCGGTGAAAGCCTCGTCCTGCTGCCCTTGGGTGGCATCGGCGAAATCGGCATGAATTGTTATTGCTATGGTGTTGGCCCTTCCAACACGCGCGATTGGCTGATGGTTGATCTTGGCGTGAAGTTCGGTGATGAGCGCGACCCCGGTATTGATGTTATCATGCCGGACGTTGGCTACATTGCGAAAAACCGCAAACGTTTTCATGGCCTCGTCATCACCCATGGTCATGAAGACCATATCGGTGCTGTTGCAAGGTTGTGGCCGCAACTGCAGTGTGAGGTTCACTGCACGCCGTTTGCTGCCGAGCTATTGAAACTCAAATTCATCGAGCATGGTATTGATGAAGATGTGCCCATGGTTGTGCATAAGCCTGGTGCGAAATTCACTTTGGGCCCATTCAAACTAGAATTAGTACCAGTCACCCATTCCATTCCTGAGTCATGTGCCCTGTTCATTGACACGCCACAAGGCAATGCGCTGCACACCGGCGATTGGAAAATCGATCTCCATCCCCAGCTTGGTCACCACATGGCTGAAAAGCGTTTTCGTGAATTGGGCGATAAAGGTGTGGATGCCTTAGTTTGCGATTCAACCAATGTCTTGCGTGAAGGCCTTTCACCATCGGAAAAAGATGTGGCGGTCACATTGGGTGACATTATCGCCAATGCAACAGGCCGCGTAGCCGTCACCACTTTTGCATCTCATGTCGAACGCATATTGGGCGCGGTGCGCGCAGCAAGGTCTGCAGGCCGCGAGGTGGTGATTGCTGGCCGCGCGATGCGCAACACTATTGAGGCAGCGCGCAAAGTGGGCTTGTTGAAGGATGCGGGCGCGTTTTTGGACATTGAAGAATTTGGCTATCTGCCTAACGACCGCGTACTTCTTTTATGCACCGGAAGCCAAGGTGAACCGCGCGCCGCCATCGCGCGCATCGCCGAAGACAGTCACCCGCAGATCGCATTGGAGAAGGGCGATCTGGTGATCTTTTCAGCCCGCACCATTCCGGGCAATGAGAAGGTGGTTTCCGCCGTTGTTAACAATCTTGCCAAACAGGGCATTGATGTGCTCACCGCTGATGATGCGCTGGTGCATTCTTCTGGCCATCCGCGCCAAGGTGAACTGAAACAAATGTATGATTGGGTGAAACCCAAAATACTCATACCCATGCATGGCGAAGCACGCCATTTGGCTGCGCATATCGCTTTTGCCAAAGCCCATGGCATTGCTGAGACGATATTGCTTGAAGATTGTAAAATTGCACGGCTGAAACCGGGTGAGGCGGAGATCATTGATGAAGCGCCTGGTGGTCGCCTGCATCTTGATGGCAAACTGATCGTGGACAGCGAAGATGGACCTGCCAAACAACGCCGCAAGTTATCATTCGCTGGCATCATATTCATCAGTGTACTGATGAATGATAAAGGTGATCTTGAAGATTTGGTTTTGGAAGCAGATGGCCTGCCATCTTCGCTGCCAGATGAATTAGAGGATTTAGCCGAAGAGGCATTCATCGCAATGCCGCGTGCCCGCCGCAAAGATGATAATATGGTGGCCGAAGCATTGCGCACTGCCATGCGCCGCGCGTGTGACAATGCCTGGGGTAAAAAGCCAATATGTAAAGTGGTTGTACACCGCACAAGCTAGGAGGAAATATGACACGTAATCTCTTTCAAATTTTGTCGGGATTTCGCTGGCTGATGTTGGTCTTCTGTTTTGGCTTGGCTGCTTCTCTTTTTGGATTTGCGGGTGCTTTTGCTTTGAAAGTATGGAAGTTTCTTTTGGCGGTTCCCACAATCGGCGAGACTGATGTGGTGCTGAAACTGCTTGGATTGATTGATTACGCTTTACTGGCTGGATTGATTGTCATGGTGATGCTTTCAACGTTTTCCTCGTTCATTGAAAACCAGGATGATTCTGTAAGCGTTTCTGGGCTGTCATCCCTTTCGTTTGGCGCATTGAAACTTAAGCTTGCTTCCACGATTGCGGCGATTGGCGCCATTTCATTATTGGAAGATTTTTTCCAAGAAGCGCCTTTGAGTTGGGCAAATACAGGAATGGGCCTCGCCATTGAAATTGTGTTCCTGTTGGTGATAATAACTTTTGCGGTGGTGGATTATCTCGCAAACAAGGGTCCTCATTGAGTACGACGCGTTGCTGCGTTAAGCCCAGCCCACCATGGCAAAGCGTGATTCTGTTCCCCCATCTCCACCTGCAGCAATTGAAGGCATTGAGCTCAAAGATGCGCTAGAAGAGCGCTATCTGGCCTATGCGCTTTCAACCATTATGCACCGTGCTTTGCCCGATGTGCGCGACGGGTTGAAGCCGGT
>DATCEN010000101.1:0-5428 GCA_036510015.1 Aestuariivirga sp. | reverse complement strand
TGGCGTCTTAAACAGGCTTGCGGTTGAAATGACGGGCGGCTAAACCCGTTACAAATAGGGAGAGTAATATGAACGCCACTTTAGCCACACGTCTCACGCCGATTTCAAACACCATGTTGCGGAACATTGTATTGGCATTGGTAGGCAGTTTGATTGTTGCAGGCGCTGCACAAGTTCGTGTGCCATTCTGGCCAGTGGCAATGACGCTGCAAACTTTGGCAGTGTTGGTGATTGGTGGGGCTTATGGCGCGCGTTTGGGTGCGGCCACTTTGGTTCTTTATATGATTGAAGGAGCGATTGGGCTGCCATTCTTTACGGGCGCAAAGGCAGGTATTTTTGATGCCAAGATTGCCTGGCTGCCTTATTCTAATTTGGGTTACTTGATTGGCTTTGTGCTTGCTGCTTGGGCCATGGGTTATTTGGCCGAAAAGGGCTGGATCACATCGGCGCGCCGCATGGTGGTGGCTGGGTTTGGCAGCGCAGCTTTGGTTTATGTGCCTGGCCTCATCTGGCTTGGAGTTTGGGCCGCGGTTTCATTGCACATGAGCGCTGGTGATGCGACCTCATTCTCGATCTATAAAGGCTTGGTGCCGTTCATTCCGGCTGACATATTGAAGGCCGTGATTGCGGGGCTCGGCCTTGCTGGCGGCTGGTCGCTCGCGAAGCACTAAACAAATCGGCTCGAAGTCAGTTGGATTTTGCTGATTTCGAGCGCGCAGTTACAAAATCTGGTCGGAGTGAGAGGATTCGAACCTCCGACCCCCTGCTCCCGAAGCAGGTGCGCTACCAGACTGCGCTACACTCCGATTAGGGCGCATATTTTGCGCGTGACGAGGGCTTCGTCAAGAGCTGCAGATCAGTGCAAAATCTGTTCGAGGAATTTTTTGGTGCGCGGGCTTTTGGGTTTGCCGAAGAACAATTCGGGCGTGTTTTCTTCGACGATTTGACCTTCGTCCATGAAGATCACTCTGTCTGCCACCTGTCTCGCGAAAGCCATTTCGTGGGTGACGCATAGCATGGTCATGCCGCCTTGGGCTAAATCCACCATCACTTCCAAAACTTCCTTGATCATCTCCGGATCAAGCGCTGAGGTCGGTTCATCAAACAGCATGATCTTGGGGTTCATGCATAATGCGCGGGCAATCGCCACGCGTTGTTGCTGGCCGCCGGAAAGTTGGCCCGGATATTTCTTGGCTTGCTCAGGAATTTTCACGCGTTCGAGATATTTCATCGCAATCGCTTCGGCTTCGGCCTTTGGCGTTTTGCGCACCCAAATGGGCGCCAGTGTGAGATTCTCTAAAATAGTGAGATGCGGGAACAGATTGAAATGTTGGAACACCATGCCCACTTCGCGGCGCACATCGTCGATGTTTTTGAGATTTGCGGTGAGGGGAATGCCGTCCACTACAATGTCGCCCTGCTGGTGTTCTTCCAGCCGGTTGATGCAGCGGATGAGGGTTGATTTACCAGAGCCAGATGGCCCGCAGATCACGATGCGCTCTCCCTTTGCGACATTCAAATTAATGTCGCGCAACACATGAAACTGACCATACCATTTGTTGACGTGAGTAAGAGCCACTGCAGAGGTGGTCGTGACAGCGGGAGCGAGAGCCACTGCCGGCTTTGTTAGTTTTGATTTGCTCATTTCTTAAGGCCCCGGTTGGTGCGGCGTTCGATGGATTGCGAATAGCGCGACATGGAAAAACAGAAGATAAAATAGATCGCAGCAAGAGAGATATATCCGGTATTGCCTGTTTGCGGGCTTTTCCATTTTGGATCATTGAAGCCCGCTTGCACCATGCCCAACAAATCAAACAAACCAATAATGGACACGAGGCTTGTGTCTTGAAATAAGCTGATGAAGCTGTTTACAATGCCGGGGATCACGATCTTCAAAGCTTGTGGCATGACGATGAGGCGCATCATTTTCCAGTAAGATAGGCCCAGCGCTTGGGCTGCTTCGATTTGGCCTTTGGGAATGGCTTGTAGGCCGCCGCGCACCACTTCTGCCATATAGGCAGATGCAAAAATGGAAGTGCCGATCACGGCTTTTAAAAGTTTGTCTGGGTTAACCCCTGGCGGCATGAACAGCGGGAACATGACGCTGGCCATAAACAACACAGTGATGAAGGGCACGCCGCGCACCGCCTCAATAAAAACCACGCTTAAAGTGCGCACGACTGGCATTTGCGATTGCCGGCCCAACGCCAACAAAATGCCGAAAGGTAACGAGGCCACATTGCCGGTGATGGCGATGACCAGGGTCAGTGTCAGTCCGCCCCAATAATCGGTTTCAACTGGCGCTAAGCCGAAATAACCACCGAGCAGCATGAAGAACGAGAACACCGGGAAGATCACAAAAAAGAACAATGCAGTCCAACGCTTGCCAGGTATTGCTGGGATCACTAATCCGGCGACTGAGAGAATGCACAGCACATATAGGATGTTGATGCGCCAACGCTGATCAAACGGATAAAGCCCGTAAATCCATTGCTGGAATTTGGCAGCGACAAAAGGCCAGCAAGCGCCAGCGCCCTGAGCGGCGCAAAGTTCACGGTCCGGTGCTGACCACACCGCGCGGATGGCACCCCAATCCAACAAGTTCCAACCCACAATCACAAATAGAGCTGCGATGATGATCGTGCCCAAAGCGCTGAACGGGGTAGGAAAGAGCCTGTTTTTCGCCCAAGCATAGGCACCAATGCTGCCTGCTGGTGCAGTCAGACGAGGTGCATCACTTTCACGCACATAAGCCATCAGCGCGTTACCAATCTCATGCGGCTATTAAACCAATTCATGAAGGCCGAGGTGATGAGGCTGAGGGTAAGATAGACCACCATCCATACCATGACGATTTCGATGGCCTTGCCAGATTGATTTAAAATTGTGCCGCCAGTTGCCACCAGATCAGGAAAGCCAATGGCAATGGCCAAGGTGGAGTTTTTAGTGAGGTTCAAATATTGATTGGCTAGCGGCGGAATGATGACGCGCATCGCTTGCGGGATAATTACCAATCGCAAGGTTTTGCCATTGGCAAGACCCAAAGCCTCCGAGGCCTCCGTTTGCCCACGGCTTACCGCTTGAATGCCAGCGCGCACAATTTCAGTGATGAAGGTGCCAGTATAAACACTGAGTGCCAACAGCAGTGCGAGGAATTCTGGGATCAGCGTCATGCCGCCGCTAAAATTAAAACCTGCGAGTGATGGAATATCCCATGTCAACGGCCAGCCCACGAGAGCCAGACCGATAATCGGTGCTGCAATTATCAGTGCCAATGAAATCCAACCGGCCGGAATGCGCTGGCCGGTCAGTTCCTGCTTTTTGCGGGCATAGCGCTGCAGCACAAAACTGGCGATGATGGCACCGACGAGTAATATGAGAGCCAAGATAGCACCATCGCCAAATTCCGGCCGTGGGCCGGTGATGCCGCGATTGCTGATGAATAGCATATCGAAGAAATGAAACGCTTGGCGCGGGCCGGGCAGGGGTGCCAGCACCAGCGCATACCACATGAAGATTTGTAGCAGCAGGGGCACGCTGCGCACGATATCAACATAAAGTGCAGCAGTGCCTGAAATGACAGCGTTTTTGGAAAGCCGCATTATGCCGCCCAAAAAACCAATCAGCGTTGCAAGCACGATGCCACAACCAGCCACCAGCAGCGTGTTCCAGAAGCCCACCAATAGGGCACGGCCATAGGTGGATGATGATGAATAAGAAATCAGTGAAGAAAGAATATCAAAATTCGCCGCCTTGCCCAGAAAGTCAAAACCGAAATTCTGGTTGAGGTGCTTTAAATTGGCTTGGGTGTTGGCGACAATCTCATAAAGCCCCCATGCCAATATGATCAGCACCAAGGCTTGACTTACCAATCCGCGCAGCCGAGCGCTGTAAAACAAAGCACTTATGCGCGTTGGTTTTAAATCTTGGTTCGGATCAACGGATGACATGACACTATTAGCACACAAAATGAGAGCCCTGGCAATGCGCCAAGGCTCTCATATTCTCGTTAGTTGATTGGTGGCGAATATTGTAGGCCGCCGTCGCTCCACAACGCGTTCTTGCCGCGAGCGATTTTCAACTTTGTGCCTTTGCCGATGTTGCGTTCAAACACTTCGCCATAATTGCCGACCTGTTTAATGGCGTTGTAAGCCCAATCTGGGCCAAGGCCTATTGCCTTGCCGAAATCATTGTCGGCTTCTTTGCCGGTGGCATCGGTTACCTTCGATGACAACAAGCGCTGAATTTCTGGATTTGGTGACTTGCGCATTTCATCAACATTGGCGGATGTAACGCCCAGTTCTTCAGCTGAGACCAAAGCGAATGTTACCCACTTCACAATGTTAAACCACTGCGTATCACCTTGGCGCACCACAGGGCCCAATGGTTCTTTGGAAATGATCTCGGGCAAAACGATTTGCTGATCTGGATTGGTGAGACCCAAACGTTCTGCATAGAGGCCAGATTGGTCAGTGGTATAAACATCGCAACGGCCATCTTGATAGGCCTTCAACACTTCTTCTTCTTTTTCAATGGATACCACTTTGTAATCCATGTGGTGGGATTTGAAGAAGTCTGCAAGGTTAAGCTCTGTGGTGGTGCCGGATTGCACGCAAACTGTGGCGCCCTTCAACTCAAGTGCTGATTTCACGCCGAGTTTGGCGGGAACCATAAAACCTTGGCCATCATAATAATTTATACCAGCGAAGGTGAGACCCAAAGTTGTGTCGCGGCTCATCGTCCAAGTGGAGTTACGTACCAACACGTCAATGGTTGAGGATTGCAGAGCGGTGAAGCGTTCTTTGGCAGACAGTGGAACGAATTTCACTTTGGTAGCATCGCCCAAAACGGCGGCAGCAATGGCGCGGCAATAGTCAACGTCAAAGCCTGTCCACTTGCCTTGATCATCAGGCACGCCGAAGCCCAAGAGACTTGGGTTTGAGCCGCAAAGCAATTGTCCGCGGGCTTTGACATCATCTAAAGTTCCGGCCTTGGCTTGTGCGCCGAAAAGCACGGCGCAGGCCGCGGTCGTGGTCAATAGGGCATTAAGTACAAATTTCATGGGTAACTCTCCTGTGTTGCCTAACTAACAAGCCGCCGAAACCCCATTTCGGCTGTATGCTTGGGCCAAAGCCTAGCACTCTCAACAATCTGCGCAAGGCGGTTGCTCGGGCCGCCCGAAGCAGCTATAGGCGCGTTGCGTTGAAGCGTATTTCTTTGGTGGTGAGGCTTTCGGTCTGCCCTGAATACGCAAATTGGGGCGTCGCCAAGCGGTAAGGCACCGGATTTTGATTCCGGCATTCGGAGGTTCGATCCCTCCCGCCCCAGCCATCCTGTTTCGCGCCAGCTTTTCTTCCCGACAAACCGCTCTAGGATGACCCGCATGTCCATCCAGCTCTTCTTCATCGACAAGTTGCTGCGCCTCACG
>DATCEN010000100.1:0-2999 GCA_036510015.1 Aestuariivirga sp. | reverse complement strand
CCCTGCTGAAGCCTCTAACCCGCCGCTCTAAAAATGCGGCCCGTGCCTTTCATATCCTCACCAAGTGAGTGTGGCGCGTTTAGGAAGTATCCCCCTTATGGCAAAATCTGCCGTTTCGATGAATCCCACAAAATCCGATTTTGAATCCCTGCTCGAAGAGAGCTATCTCGACCGCCCCGTTTCAGAGGGCTCGGTTGTCAAAGGCAAGGTTCTTGCCATTGAAAATGAACTCGTCATTGTTGACGTTGGCCTGAAGACCGAAGGCCGCATTCCACTCAAAGATTTTGCCCAACCCGGCAAAGAAGCCGACATTAAAGTTGGCAGCATCGTTGAAGTTTTTCTTGAGCGCATTGAAAATGCTTTGGGTGAAGCCGTGCTCAGCCGCGAAAAAGCCAAGCGCGAAGAAGCTTGGGTGCGCCTTGAAGAAATGTCCACCAAAGCTGAACGCGTTGATGGCGTTATCTTTGGCCGCGTGAAGGGTGGCTTCACAGTTGATCTTGGCGGTGCTGTGGCTTTCTTGCCAGGCAGCCAGGTTGACGTGCGCCCCATTCGTGATGTTGGCCCGTTGATGCATGTATCCCAGCCGTTCCAAATTTTGAAAATGGACCGTAAACGTGGCAACATTGTTGTCTCGCGCCGCGCCATCATGGAAGAAACCCGCGCTGAACAGCGTTCTGAACTGGTCGGCAATCTTGCTGAAGGCCAAGTGGTTGAAGGCGTTGTAAAGAACATCACTGATTACGGCGCATTTGTTGATCTGGGCGGTATTGACGGTCTTCTCCACGTCACTGACATTGCATGGAAGCGCGTGAACCATCCGTCGGATGTCCTCACCGTTGGCCAGAGCGTGAAGGTGCAGATCGTGCGTATCAACCCAGATACACAACGCATCTCGCTGGGTATGAAGCAGTTGGACAAAGACCCATGGGAAATCGTCGCCGAGAAATTCTCGGTTGGCTCCAAGGTCAAGGGCAAGGTGACCAACATCACCGATTACGGCGCATTTGTTGAACTGGAAGATGGCATTGAAGGCCTCGTTCACGTTTCAGAAATGAGCTGGACCAAGAAGAACGTTCACCCTGGCAAGATCCTCTCCACATCTGAGCCCGTTGAAGTGCAAGTTTTGGAAATCGATTCATCCAAGCGCCGCATATCTCTCGGCCTCAAGCAGGTCCAGCAGAACCCATGGCTGGCATTCAGCCATAAATATCCAAAGGGCACTGTGATTGAAGGCGAAGTGAAGAACACCACCGAATTTGGTTTGTTCCTCGGCCTCGACGGCGATGTGGACGGCATGGTTCACTTGTCCGATCTCGATTGGAAGCGTCCTGGCGAAGAAGCCATCAAGGACTTCAAAAAGGGCGACATGGTGAAAGCCGTCGTTCTCGATGTTGACCAAGAAAAAGAACGCATTTCACTGGGCATCAAACAGCTGACTGAATCTGGTGGTGCTGGTACAGCCTCTGCTGCGGCTTCGGGTGGCGCTCCTCGTGCGGCCTCAGGCGGCGTTCGCAAGGGTGACAAAGTCACTTGCGAAGTGCTCAAGGTTGAAGACGGCGGATTGGAAGTGCGTATTTCTGGCACCGACATCACTGCCTATGCCAAGCGCGGCGATCTGGCACGTGACCGTGGCGAACAACGCACCGAACGCTTTGCGGTTGGTGAAAAGTTCGACGCATTGGTTGTGGCTGCTGATGCCAAAGGCCGCAAAGTCAACGTTTCAATCAAGGCGATGGAAATCTCGGATGAACGTGAAGCCGTTGCACAATATGGCTCGTCTGACTCAGGCGCATCATTGGGAGATATCTTCCAAGCTGCGATGAAGAAGAAGGAAGAAGACAAGTAATAGTCTTCAAATTTGAAATCCCGGGCCGGAGCCAAAAGCTCCGGCCTTTTTGTTTTGAGTCTGATCAGTCTTTATTCCAGCCTAAGCAAGCTTCATCCTTCCCCCGTCGGGGGAAGGTGCCCAAAGGGCGGATGAGGGCCTTTCCCCAAATTCAATTACGCCAATTGAGTATAGGGCAAAGCCCCTCATCCGGCGCTTCGCGCCACCTTCTCCCGACGGGAGAAGGGTGATAACTGCTTTGGCTCAGAGAAGAATGATCACGCCCTGTCGCCCCTAAGGAGTTCCTTTCCATGACCACAATCACTGAACGCCGCGCCGCATTTCATGCCTTGCATCAATCCGGTTGCTTTGCGTTACCAAATCCATGGGATGGCGGCACGGCGCTGCGCTTGGAACGCGCAGGCTTCAAGGCTATTGCTTCTACCAGCGCTGGTGCTGCTTGGGCGCTGGGTAAGCAAGACGGCGAGATGAGCGTTGATGAAGTGCTTGAGCATCTGCGTTTTCTTTGCAACGTAACCAACCTACCAGTGAATGCTGATTTCGAAGCGGGCTTTGCCGAGACTGCCGTAGGTGTTGGTGCCAATGTCACGCGCTGCATCGCAACAGGTGTTGCCGGACTTTCAATCGAAGACCGCAACGGCGCATCGCTCTATGCTTTGGATGAAGCAGTTGAGCGTATCAAAGCGGCGCGCGCTGCCATTGATAAGTCTGGCCAAAATGTTGTACTGGTCGGGCGTTGTGAGGCCTATCTGATGAAAACACTCGACATGGACGAAGTGATTGCGAGATTGCGCGCCTATAGTGTGGCAGGTGCAGATTGCCTTTATGCACCAGGCCTCAAAAAGATTGATGACATTGCGCGGGTGGTTAAGTCTGTCGACAGACCGGTCAACGCCAATTTGACGGCGACCAGCCTTTCCATTGCGGACATGGCGGCAGTTGGGGTGCGCCGCGTCAGTGTTGGTGCTGCACTTGCAAAGGCAACCTATGCAGCCTTCGATGGTTTTGTCGAACTTCTGCGCGATAAGGGCAAATTACCCTAGGCGCAAACCCTTTGGCTCCCACATCAATATTGCTAAAAAACACAGAGCCGGGCAATTCTTGAACGTTGCAAGGTGCCATTAGGCCGCTTATAAGGTTTTTCTGTCTTGCA
>DATCEN010000099.1:0-7221 GCA_036510015.1 Aestuariivirga sp. | reverse complement strand
GGATTCAGAAACCTTTTTTGTAAATTTTGCTGCATTAAGGATTCATGCAATCGCAAAACCTTAAATCAAGCCAGATGAACAGCAAAGCCATGGGGTTCATCAAATGGGGCATAAGCCTCGTCACGCTAGTCGTGGTCTCACGTCTGTTGCTCACCGGCCATCATTTTATAGCCCTTGGTCTGTTACCGGTGTTGGGCCTGTTTTTACTCTATCTGTCTCAGCGCCAACAGCTTGCAGCTTTGCAAGCCAGCATAGGTGCTGTTCAGGCCGCGCGCACTGAAGCTGAAACAGCAGCACTGGAAAAATCCCGCGTTCTCGCCACCATGAGCCACGAAATCCGCACCCCACTCAATGGGGTAATCGGTATGTTGGCCTTGCTGAATGACTCAGAGCTTTCGCCTCAGCAAAAAAACTATGGCGAAACAGCGCAGTCCTCGGCGCGCAATTTGCTATCAATCATCGACGAAGTTTTGGATACAGCGCGTTCTGAAAGCCGCCGCAAGCAGGCGCGAGAGGCAGTGGATATCACCAGCTTTGTTGAAGGCATCACTGAACTTTTGGCGCCACGTGCGCATAGCAAAGGCATCGAGGTATCAGCACGCGTTGCGCCAGATGTACCTAAAGAATTACAATTAGATGAGTTGCATCTGCGTCAACTGCTGTTCAACATTGCTGGTAATTCCATCAAGTTCACTGAAAAAGGCGGGGTTGCCATTGAGGTGGCATTGGGCAGTTTAGTAGGCGGCTCGGCTCAAAATATCTCAATCAGGGTGCGCGATAGCGGCATTGGCATGACCAAAGAAGAAGCCGCAAAAATCTTCGATCCCTATACTCAGGCCAATGATACCACCCGCGCAAGGTTTGGTGGCACCGGCCTTGGGCTTTCAATCAGTCGCGAATTGGTAAACGGGATGGGTGGCACCCTCGAGCTTGAAACAGCACCCGGCAAAGGCAGTACTTTCATAATTGAATTGCCCATTGAGGGCGCGGTGCCAACACCGCAAGCCGGATGGCAACCCCTCACCCGCCGACACTATGTTTTGGCCTTGCCCATTGGATTTGCGCGTGAACACTTGGCGCTCACCTTGGCGGAACTTGGGGCTGAAGTTTCATTTGTCGAATCCGCCAAGGAACTCGCTTCGCAATTTGTAGCAGCAAAGCCATTGCAACAATTCATCTGCGGCAGCCAGCATGCAGAAATACTTCGTAAATGGGCCAAGAAACGCAATGCCACATCGCAAGCCGTCGTTTGGATTATGTTGAAGCCCGAAGAACGTCATTACTACGCCAATCTATTGGCAGCACCCTTTGCTGGCTATTTGCTCAGCCCTTTGCGCCGCGCAACACTTCTGGCCCAGCTTTCATCGCATGATGGTCGCAGTCTGAAACAAACTGGCGTTGCTTTGCGCGCGGGCAAAAAATCAACCATGTTTAAACCAATCACCGCGCTGACAATTCTTTTGGCCGAAGATAATCCGATAAACGCGTTGCTGTGCCGGACGATTCTGGAAAAGGCGGGCCATCAAGTGCGTGTTGTGGGTGATGGTGGTGAAGCACTTGATCTCATGCGCAGTGATTGGCGCTGTGACATTGCAGTGATGGATGTGGAAATGCCTTGGGTCAGCGGCATCAAGGTGGCACAACTCATCCGTAAGGGCGAGGGGTTAGAGCATCGCCGCCGCCTGCCGCTTCTGGCCATGACAGGCAACGTGCGTCCTGAAGATGTGCAGGCCTGTTTGGAAGCTGGCTTTGATGAACATTTGCCCAAGCCATTTGACCGGCTTGACCTTGAAGAAAAAGTGACGCGGTTAGTCAGCCACGCTAAGGCTGCCTAAGCTTCATTGCGCAGCGCCTGACATCTTACTAAACACCACGTGATGAAAATTCGTCTGGCCGAAACAGGAGAAGAAATTCGCGTGGCACAACATTTGCGCCATGATGTTTTTGTGGCCGAGCGGTGCACAGCACGTGTGGGCCAAAATACCATTGATGCCGATAAATATGATGCGGATTGCGCTCATCTGCTGGTGATAGAACCTCAAACGCAAGCCGCCTCACGCTATGCTCTGGATGATGGCAGCTTAGTGGCCACCGCGCGCCTCATTGGGCAACGCGAGGCGCAATCCCTGGGCGGTTTTTATAGCGCTGATGAATTTGAACTGGCCCCACTTCTGGCGCGCCACCCACAACTGAAATTTCTTGAACTGGGCCGCACTTGCATTTTAAAACATGCGCGTGGCACCGCAGTGATGGAACTGTTGTGGCAAGGGATTTGGGATTTTGTACGCCGCGAATCCTATGATGTGATGATTGGCTGCGCCAGCTTTGAAGGCACTGATCCCACAGTTCATGCTGCTGCATTGAGTTTCCTGAGCCAGAATGCCAAACCACCAGAAGAATGGCAGGCTAAGACTTTGCCAAACCGCAATGCCATGCCGCCGCTGGCATTGAATCCGCCCAAAGATGCAAAACGTATTTTGGCCGGTTTACCACCTCTGATTAAGGGCTATTTGCGGCTTGGGTGTTATATTGGTGAGGGCTGTGTGGTGGATCAGGCCTTTAACACGGTGGATGTTCTGGTCATCTTGCCAGTCAAATCCATCAACCCTCGTTATTTTGCGCGCTTTGGTGCGCCCGCTTAACTGCGCTTGGCGAGGCCTGCCCAACTTGTTAAGGGTGGGCCATGCAATCCCAAATTTCAGCAAGCCCCATAGACGCTGACACAACCCCCATGATGGCGCAATATCTTGAGATCAAGCGCCACCATGAGGATGCGCTGCTGCTTTACCGTATGGGTGATTTCTATGAGTTATTTTTCGCCGATGCTGAAAAGGCTTCGGCCACGCTGGGCATAGCCCTCACCAAACGCGGCAAGCATAAGGGGTTGGACATACCGATGTGCGGCGTTCCAGTGCATGCGCTGGATCATTATTTACACAAGCTGATCCGCCATGGCCACAAGGCCGCAATAGCTGAACAATTGGAAGACCCCGCCGAAGCCAAAAAGCGTGGTGCCAAATCGGTTGTCTCGCGCGGCGTGATCCGCCTGATTACTCCCGGCACCCTCACTGAGGAAACCCTGCTTGAGGCGGGCATTGCCAATTATCTGGCCTGCATCGCAGGCCACCGCGGCACCGGAGATATGGCACTGGCTTATGCTGAAATTTCAACTGGTCAATTTGTTGTGCGCCCCACAGATCACGCCCGCTTGGCCACCGATCTGGCACGGCTGCAGGCTTCGGAAATTTTAATCAGCGATAGCCTGCTTGAAGATAGTGCTCTGAGCCCAGTGTTGGAAAGCTGCGGCGCAACGATCACGCCACTGCCTTCCAGTCGCTTTGATTTTCAAAGCGCCGAACATGGCTTAAAGGCCCATTTTCAAGTGGAGGCACTGGAAGTCTTTGGTGCCTATCGCAAGCTGGATATTTCGGCCCTTGGGGCCTTGCTGGGCTATATCAAACTAACCCAAGGGGCCAATATGCCGCATTTGCGGGTACCCACCTTAGAGGCTTTAAACCATGGCCTTGCCATTGACGCTGCAACCCGCGCCAATCTTGAACTGACACGCACGCTGGCGGGTGAGCGCAAAGGCAGCCTGCTGGATTGTCTTGATGAAACCGCAACGCCAGCAGGTGCCAGGCTTCTTGCAAGTTTTGTGGCTCAACCGTTGAACAATCCATCTGCAATCAATGAGCGTCTGGAAGGTGTGGCGCATTTTTATGACGATGAAACTTTAAGTGAAGATTTGCGTATAGCCCTCAAGGCCACACCCGATCTTGCACGGGCTTTGGGCCGCATAACTGCCGGGCGTGGTGGCCCGCGTGATCTGGCGGCAATCGCCAATGCGCTGATTGCCAGCAGTGAAATCCAAAAGCTGATGCGAGAAGGTGAGGCTTTCACCCCTTTGCCAAGTGTTATAGCTGCTGCATTGGATTGTTTGAATGTGGGCCCAGTTGAGCTGGCTCACACCATCATCAAAGCCTTGGCAGATGAGTTGCCGCTGATGGCGCGCGATGGTGGCTTTATCGCCAAAGGCTATGATAAAGCGATTGATGAACACCGCAATTTGCGCGATGACACGCGCCAAGTGATTGCCAATTTGCAAGCAGACTATGCCCAGCGCACTGGCATCAAATCTCTCAAGATAAAACACAACAACATCCTGGGTTATTTCATTGAAGTCACCGCCCAACAGGCTGAAGGCCTGAAATCCTCAACTGCTTTTGGTGAATTTATTCACCGCCAAACCATCGCTTCTGCCACGCGTCTCAGCACCTTGGCTTTGGGGGAGCTTGAACAAAAAATCGCCATGGCGGGTGCGAGGGTTTTGTCGCTGGAGCTAGAGCTCTTCCGTAAATTCTGCGATGAAATCGTTCAATGTCGCCAACAGATTTCCGATGTAGCGGAGGCTTTGGCTGCGCTGGATGTATTTTCGGCACTTGGCCGCTTAGCCAAGCACCGCCGCTATGTGCGCCCGCGTGTTGATGACAGCCGCGAATTTAAGATCACCAGTGGACGTCACCCCGTGGTTGAACTGGTTTTGCAACGCGGCGGTGAACGGCCATTTTCACCCAATGACAGCGATCTATCCGAAGGTGCCAATTGCCTGTGGTTGATCACCGGCCCCAACATGGCAGGTAAATCCACTTATCTGCGCCAACAAGCGTTAATTGTGGTGATGGCTCAAATGGGCAGCTTTGTTCCCGCCACACAGGCCCATATAGGCGTCGTCGATAAGATATTCAGTCGTGTGGGTGCTGCCGATGATTTGGCGCGCGGGCGTTCCACCTTCATGGTTGAAATGATTGAGACGGCGGCCATTCTCAATCAGGCCACACGGCACTCACTTGTTATTCTCGATGAAATTGGACGCGGCACAGCCACTTATGACGGGCTTTCCATTGCTTGGGCAACGCTTGAACATTTGCATGATGTCAATCAATGTCGCGCACTTTTTGCCACCCACTATCATGAGTTGACGTCACTTTCAGGCAAGCTCAAGAATTTGCACTGCGCCACAATGAGTGTGAAAGAATGGAACGGTGACATCGTCTTCTTGCATGAAGTTGTGGCCGGTGTGGCAGGCCGCAGTTATGGCATTCAAGCGGCGCGACTTGCGGGCATACCTCCAGTTGTCATTCAACGTGCCAGTGAAATTCTGAAGCGCTTGGAAACAGGTGCTAACTCTTCCTCGGCGCAAAAACTGATGGCAGATTTGCCTCTCTTTGCAGCACCCGTAGCGCTGCCCCCACCCAAAAATGATCCACTGCGCGACAAGCTGGGCAAGCTCAAACCAGATGAGCTTTCCCCGCGCGAAGCACTTGATCAACTTTACGAGCTCCAGCAATTGATGAGAAATGAAAAAGGCGCATGAAACAAGCTGCATTTGAAGAAAGCCTTCTGGCTTTGACTGACACAGACCGTTTGATATTGCGCAATAAGGCTTCGCAACTCAGTCGTGATTATCTGGCCGCAACCCATGAGGCGGCTCAAACCCAATTGCTCAAAGACGGAAAGGGCACAGCTTGTGCGGCGGCCCTTTCGGCCGCACAGGACGTTGTCATCAAAGGCCTGTTTGCATTGGCCAAGGCGCGCATTGGCCAAGGCAAAGCACTGCATTTGTCGGTGATTGCCACTGGTGGCTATGGCCGTGGCACACTGGCTCCAGGCTCTGACATTGATCTGCTGTTTTTGCTTGCCGCAAAAGCTTCGGACGAGGTCAATGCCATGGTGGAATTTCTGCTTTATGCCTTGTGGGATTGCAAACTGAAAGTCGGCCATGCAACGCGCGAAGTTGGTGATTGTATCCGCTTAGCCAAGACCGACAATACCATCCTTACTTCTATTCTTGAAGCGCGCTACATCTGCGGTGAGGAGAATTTGTTTGTTGAACTGTCACGACGCTTCAAGGCTGAAATTGTAGCAACAGGTGGCAAAAAATTTGTGAAAGAGAAATTGGCTGAGCGTGATGCGCGCCATGCCAAGAGTGGCGAAAGCCGTTATGCGGTTGAACCCGATTTGAAAGATGGCAAAGGCGGTTTGCGCGATTTGCACACACTCTTTTGGATTGCCAAATTTATCTTCAATGCCAATTCACCAGAAGAGCTGGCCGAGAAGGGTGCTTTCACCCAAGAGGAACTTCACACTTTCTTGAAATGCGAAGATTTTCTTTGGGCGGTGCGTTGCCATTTGCACTTTATTTCAGGCCGTGGCGAAGACCGTTTGAGCTTTGATCGCCAATCGGAAATGGCCAAGCGCTTACGCTACAAACAGCATGGCGGCCTTCGCGCGGTTGAGCGGTTTATGCGGCACTATTTTCTCATCGCCAAAGATGTGGGCGATCTCACGCGCATCTTCTGCGCCAGCCTTGAAGAAAAACATTTGAAAGAAGTTCAAGGCATTGCCCGCATCTTCACAAGATTTTTGCCGCGCCGCGTAAAAACCAATTTGCCCGCGGGCTTCAAACTTGAGAATGGCCGTATCGGTGTGGTGGACGCAAACGTGTTTTCGTCCGATCCAGTTAACATGCTGCGGATATTTTGGGTGGCTGGCGAAAGTCTACTGGAAATTCATCCCGATGCACTGAAGCTGATGCGTAAATCGTTCCGCCTGATTGATGACGCTTTGCGCCACAACAAACAGGCTAACGCTATTTTCCTGGATATTTTGTGCAAGACTACCAAGCCTGAGGCTATTTTGCGCCTGATGAATGAAGCTGGCGTTCTTGGCCGCTTCATTCCGGAATTTGGACAAGTCGTCGCAATGATGCAATTTAATATGTATCACCACTATACTGTGGATGAACATCTCATACGTGCAGTGGGTGTGCTCAAAGGCATCGAATCTGGTGAGTTGGCAAAAGACCATCCGCGCTCTACTGAAATTTTCCCAACCTTAAAAGCCAAGCGCGTGCTTTACGTCGCAACCCTGTTGCATGATATTGCCAAGGGCCGCATGGAAGATCACTCTATCGCGGGTGAGCGCGTGGCGCGCGAACTGTGCCCAAGGCTCGGCCTTGATGAGGGCGAAACCGAATTGGTGGCATGGCTCATTAGGTATCATCTGTTGATGAGCGAAACCTCACAGATGCGCGATTTGAATGATTTCAAAACAATTTTGGACTTCGTGCAAATCGTTCAAACTTCGGAACGGCTGAAATTACTGATTATTCTAACTGTGGCAGATATCAGGGCAGTTGGCCCCGGCGTGTGGAATGGCTGG
>DATCEN010000098.1:0-4811 GCA_036510015.1 Aestuariivirga sp. | reverse complement strand
GCTTTTGCTGATTTGGGTTTTGATGTTGTGTCTGGTCCGCTCTTTCAAACGCCGGATGAGGCAGCGGCAATGGCTGTTGCGGAAAAGGTGCAGGTGATTGGCGTGTCTTCTCTGGCTGCTGGTCATAAAACTTTGGTGCCTGAACTCCTCAGTGCACTGAGGAATTCGGGAAGGTCTGATATCATCGTGGTGGCAGGCGGTGTGATTCCGCGCCAGGACTATGAGTTTTTAACGAAAGCTGGTGTGGCGGCAATCTTCGGGCCGGGCACCAATGTGCTTGATGCCATGCGCGGCGTGATGGATTTGCTGGAAGGCAAGAAGCGCAACACCTAAAGCAAATTTTGGTGGGCCCACCAGGACTCGAACCTGGAACCAAGCGGTTATGAGCCGCTAGCTCTAACCATTGAGCTATAGGCCCTGCCAAAATTTGCAACACCGCTACATGATTTTAACAAACTGTGCTAGAGCCTTGCCATGAAACCTAAAAGTCTTTCTCCTCAAGCGGCAGTGGCCGCCCTTAACAACGAATATGAAGCCGCCGTGGCAGCGCTTTCCAATGCCTTGCAGGCCTATGTGAAGAGCCGCAAGGTGCCAACTGCAGCCGAGCGCAAGAAGTTCTGTTACCCGCAATTGGTGGTGACTTATGACGGCAATGGCCTTCAGCCGAATTTGGCCAGGGCCTATGCCAAGTTTCAAGCGCCGGGGGTTTATTCAACCACAGTCACTCACCCATCGGCATTTGCACGTTATCTGGAAGAGCAGTTGACTCATTTGCAACACGATTACCAGGCGCATATCGAAGTTAAGCGTTCCACCCAAGAAATTCCTTATCCTTATGTTTTGCAAGGTGGTGATGAATTGATGGGGGGTGATGTCTCCTCTGCTGAACTGGCATTATATTTTCCGGTGCCGCACCTTTCACTGGTGGGTGATGAAATCGCTGACAGCTTGTGGGAGCCGCACATGACTGCGGATTTGCCGCTGGCCCTATTTGATGCAGTGCGGGTGGATTATTCGCTGAAGCGCTTGCAGCATTATTCTGGAACCGATTGGCGGAAATTTCAGCCGTGGATTTTGCTGACCAACTATCACCGCTATGTAGATCAGTTCCAAAATTGGGCGGTTGAACAGCTTTCGCAAGATGGGCCTTATGAGGCGCTGCATTTGCCAGGCGGCGGTACGATCACACGGTCAACCACAAGGGTTGAGGCCGCAACATTGATTGAGGGCAGCCCTTGGCACAAATATCAAATGCCAGCCTATCATCTCTCGCGCAAAGATGGTGCGGGCGGTATCACTTTGGTCAACATTGGTGTGGGGCCAAGCAATGCCAAAACCATGACGGATCATCTTGCCGTACTGCGACCAAATTGTTGGTTGATGATTGGCCATTGTGGCGGCCTTCGCCAATCACAGCGCATCGGCGATTATGTTTTGGCCCATGCCTATTTGCGCCATGATCATATTCTGGATGCCATTCTGCCGCCGGCGGTTCCGATCCCAGCACTGGCTGAGGTGCAAGTTGCCTTGCAACAGGCCACCGCCGCGGTGACCGGAGAAAAAGGCGATGCCCTTAAGGCGCGTCTACGCACCGGAACGGTGATGACCCATGACGATCGTAATTGGGAACTGCGTTGGACCAAGGAACGCAAGAGCATCAATCTTTCGCGCGCCATTGCCATTGACATGGAGAGCGGAACTTTGGCTGCACAAGGATATCGTTTCCGCGTGCCTTATGGCACGCTGCTTTGTGTTTCTGATAAACCGCTGCATGGCGAGATTAAATTGCCGGGTTCGGCCAATGCATTCTATGACCGCGCGGTGGGTGAACATTTGATGATTGGCATTTCTTCGCTGGAACTTTTGCGTTCAATTAAGGGCAGTTTACATTCACGTAAATTGCGCAGTTTTGATGAGCCGCCTTTCCGCTGAGGGCGTCATAATCTGGCCGCATTTTATTCCTATTCAAAACCGAACAGAAGGGAATACCATGTTGAACAAATTCATCGCGGTTTTAGTAATTGCTTCGGCCTTTATGGCCACGCCACTCTACGCCCAAGAACCGAAACGACCACTTATTCTGAGTGGCCATGGCGAAGTCAAAATGGCACCGGACATGGCGATTGTGGATTTGGGCACAGTGTCGCAAGCGCTAACAGCTAAGGCGGCATTGGATGCCAACACGGCTAAAATGTCTGCGCTCATTGAAGTTTTGAAAACGGCCGGAATTGAGGACAAGGACATTCAGACCAGCAATTTCAATGTGGGGCCGCGCTATGATAATGCCGCCAATTCTGGCCAGCCGCCTAAAATCACCGGTTATGAAGTAAGCAATGGAGTTTCTGTCATCGTTCACAAGCTTGATAGCTTGGGGGCGATTTTGGATAAGGCTGTTGGTGCTGGATCAAACCAAATCAACGGCATTTCATTTGGCCTAGATAATGCACATGCCGCACAGGATGAGGCACGCAAGGCGGCAGTGATGGACGCCATGAGCAAGGCCAAGGTGTTAACGGATGCCGCCGGGGTGAAATTGGGCGCGCTGCAAAGCATGAGCGAACAAGGTGGCATGATGCCAATGGTAATGGCGAAAACGGCCCCGATGCAGGCCACAAGAATGGCTGCCTCAGCGCCGGTGCCGGTGGCCCAAGGGCAAATCGATGTCACGGCAGATGTGAATATGGTTTGGGAGATGGAGTGAGGGTTAGACCCGCTCCATCACACCCATAAAAAATCCATCAGTGTTGTGTTGATATGGAGTGAGTTGCAGCGTGTCTGTGCTGCCACCCACTGAAGCGGGTGCACCACTCCATTGCTGCATGTAAGGAACAAGTTTGAAAGTGGAGTGAGCTTTCAAAAACTTTTGTAACTGTTGGATGTTTTCAATCGGTAATATCGAACAGGTGAAATAGACTAATTTGCCGCCTTTTTTTACCAGCGGTGCGGCTTGTGAAAGAACCGCTGCTTGTTCATTCAGCCGCACTTGCAATTGCTTTTCGCCCAAGCGCCATTTGGCATCGGGCTTTCTGCGCCACGTGCCAGAGCCGGTGCAAGGCGCATCGACCACCACCAGATCATAACCACCCTGGCGCGCCAGCTTTTGTTGTTCGTCAGCGGCAATCACTTCGATGCAGGATGCACCGCTGCGGGTAATGCGCTCAAAAATCGGGCGTAGGCGATGCTTGTCGCGGTCATGAGCTACAAGCAGGCCCTTGTTCTGCATCAAAGCTGCCAGCGCCAATGATTTTCCACCAGCGCCCGCACAGAGATCAAGCACCTGTTGACCGGGCTTTGGTGCGGCAATCAGGGCTGCAAGTTGCGAGGCCTCGTCCTGCACTTCAAATTGGCCCATGCCATGTGCGGGTTCGGCTTCAACATTGATGTTTTTGCCTTCAATGCCGGGGGCTTGGATGCGGATTCCTGTTGGACTCAGCGGCGTTGCCACGGCGTTGAACTTTACCAAGCTCTCTAATACTTGCTCACGCGTGGCTTTGAGTGTGTTGACGCGCAAATCAATCGGCGCACGTTGCGCCAAGGCTTGCATTTCTGCGACTAAGTTCGGGCCAAATGCGGCGCTTAATTGCGGTGTCAGCCATTGTGGAAAATTACCAGCAATGTGATCTGCCAGCGCAGTGAGAGGGGCTGATAGAGCTTTACTCTCGGCGGTTGATAAAGCGCCCGCGCCGAATTGCTCCGCACACAGAGCATCAATTTCATCTGCGCTGAGCTTCCACACATTTACCAAGGTGCCCAACACCAAGCCACGCGGCGCATCGCTTCGTGCCTGTGCCGCTGCATAGTTCTTATTGCGCAGGCAATCATAAACCAGAGTGCCGATCACATGGCGATCAGTAGAGCCCGCAAAACGGTGCGCCTTTCCCCAATCGCGCAAGGCTTCGGAAGCCGGGCGATTGCGGGTGAAAATCTCAGTGATTATTTCTATTGCCGCAGCGATGCGGCCAGCTTGTTTCATGGATCAGCCAATAAAATAAAGTCGCAAGCCAAACCAAACCCACATCAATATCAGGCAGATAAAGGCCACAAGAAAGGCATACATGCGGCGCGGCACAAAATTGCTGGTGGTGTGAATGATGCTGTGGACAATGCGGAATGCAACAAAGGCCCAAGACAAGATGATTTCCACATTGTCAATTTTCGATGTGGCCACCAGCAATGCGCAGATGGCGTACCAAAAGGTTGGCAGTTCAAACTGGTTGGTGAAATTATTGCCATATTTGCGTACCGGATCAGGCCAAGCAGTTGTCGTCAGGGCAATGTCTTTCAATCGCACTTTACCCGTGGTTACCGCGTTGATACGGCCAAGCAAAGATTTCGCCCCAACAAAGATGAGCAATGCGAGATGAATGAACAGCGGCAGTAAAAGCCATTGAAGTTGCGTCATTCACCGCTCCGCTGATAATTTGGCGCCTCACGCGTGATCATCACGTCATGAACATGGCTTTCACGAAGCCCTGCATTGGTAATACGCACGAATTGCGCTTTGGATTGCAATTCTCCAATCGTGCCCGCACCAACATAACCCATGGCGGCACGAAGGCCTCCGACCATTTGATGCAATACGGCGTTGACGGTGCCCTTATGTGGCACTTGGCCTTCGATGCCTTCGGGCACCAACTTCAAGGTGTTGCCGACATCTTGTTGGAAATAACGATCAGCAGAACCGCGTGCCATGGCGCCCACGCTGCCCATGCCGCGGTAGGCTTTGAAGCTGCGACCATTATAGAGGAACACTTCGCCCGGCGCTTCGTCGGTGCCCGCCAACATTGAACCCATCATCGCCACAGATGCAC
>DATCEN010000097.1:0-5780 GCA_036510015.1 Aestuariivirga sp. | reverse complement strand
ACCGGCTTCCCGCCGGCCCGCGTCGTCGGCATGGCCGGCGTCCTCGACAGCGCCCGCTTCCGGCTGTTCCTCGCCGAGGAATTCAACGTCTCGGTCGAGGACGTCACGGCCTTCGTGCTCGGCGGCCACGGCGACACCATGGTGCCGCTGATCCGCTATTCCACCGTTGCTGGCATCCCAGTTCCCGATCTCATCAAGATGGGTTGGAGCACGCAAGAAAAGATCGACAAGATCGTTCAGCGCACGCGTGATGGTGGTGCGGAAATCGTCAACTTGCTTAAAACCGGCTCGGCCTATTATGCGCCGGCCTCATCGGCCATTGCCATGGCTGAAAGCTATCTCAAGGATTATAAGCGCGTGATGCCATGTGCCGCTTATCTTGATGGTCAATATGGCGTGAAGGGCACTTATGTTGGTGTACCTGTGGTGATCGGCGAGAAGGGTGTGGAGCGCATTGTTGAAGTGCCGCTGAACACTGAAGACAAAGCCGGCTTCCAGAAATCAGTTGATGCGGTGCACGCGCTGATGGCCGCAGCAAAGACGCTGGCTCCAGAGCTGGCGTAACAAGAAAGTCACCCTTCTTCCGTTGGGAGAAGGTGGCGCGAAGCGCCGGATGAGGGCCTTGCCATTGGCTTGGAATTGAAAATGTGAATACTGAGTTTGTTGCAAGTCCCTCATCCGCCCTTCGGGCACCTTCCCCCAGCAGGGGAAGGGTGAGATAAAAAAGATGGAGCCCATATGAACATCCACGAATATCAAGCCAAAGAAGTTTTGCGCCAGTTTGGCGTGGCCACGGGCAAAGGCGCACCAGCCTTCACAATTGATGAAGCCGTGAAAGCCGCTGAGGCCCAACCCGGCCCAGTGTGGGTGGTGAAAGCGCAAATTCATGCTGGTGGCCGCGGCAAAGGCGGCGGCGTGAAGGTGGTGAAATCTGTGGCTGATGTGAAAGCCGAAGCCACCCGCATGTTGGGCATGACATTGGTGACACACCAAACCGGCCCCGCAGGAAAACTGGTACAGCGGCTTTACATTGAAGAAGGCACGGCCATTGCGCGTGAACTTTATGTTTCGATGTTGGTTGACCGCGCATTCTCACGTATCGCTTTTATCGTTTCCACCGAAGGCGGCATGGATATTGAAGAAGTGGCGCATAAAACGCCGGACAAAATCATCACTGTGCATGTTGATCCTGCTGCTGGCTATCAGCCTTATGTGGGGCGTCGCATTGCCGCTGCGTTAAAGTTGGAAGGCGATCTCGCCAAGCAGTGCAATAAGATGATGGCGGGGCTGTATAAGGCTTTTACCGAGAAGGATATGAGCCTGCTCGAAATCAACCCGCTGGTTGTGACCAAAGACAATCAACTTGTGTGCCTTGATGCCAAAGTGAATTTTGATGACAACGCACTGATGCGCCATCCCGAAATTGTGGCGCTGCGAGATCTCACTGAAGAAGACCCCAAGGAAATTGAAGCCTCGAAGTTTGATCTTTCTTATGTGGCGC
The DNA here is from genome assembly GCA_036510015.1 of Aestuariivirga sp. GTDB lineage: Bacteria > Pseudomonadota > Alphaproteobacteria > Rhizobiales > Aestuariivirgaceae > Aestuariivirga. The sequence continues at coordinate 4,279 of DATCEN010000097.1, read as the reverse complement.
TGGATGGTTCCATTGGCTGCATGGTGAACGGCGCTGGCCTCGCTATGGCCACCATGGATATCATCAAGCTTTATGGCGCAGAGCCTGCGAATTTCTTGGATGTGGGTGGTGGTGCGACCAAGGAAAAAGTGACGGCGGCATTCAAGATCATCACGGCTGATCCAAAAGTGAAGGGCATTCTCGTCAACATCTTCGGCGGCATTATGAAATGCGATGTGATTGCTGAAGGTGTTGTGGCAGCGGTAAAGGACGTTGGCTTGAAAGTGCCACTGGTTGTGCGCTTAGAGGGCACTAATGTGGAGCAAGGCAAAGACATTATCCGCAAATCTGGCCTCAATGTTTTGTCCGCTGATGATTTGAGCGATGCCGCCGAGAAGATTGTTAAAGCTGTGAAGGACGCGGCATGAAGAAGATCGGATTTGTTAAGGCCTTTTCTACGTTAGGATACCAACTCTCGAACCATCAAACTGATTGGTCTGCAGAGTCTGATCGTGGTGTCTGCATTACAGTCTGGGAAAAAGAGCTTGGAATAAGAGATGGTTTGTCTTGGTTTGATTCACAAGTACACGCTGGCCCTTATGAGATCTGGGGGTCAAAAGTGGGTAATAACAAGAGGAAGAAACACTTGGCGCGAGCTTTAGCCGAATTCGGCGGCAGAGTGGATGTTGTTATTGTCAAAGGAACTCCCGGAGAAGGCTACGACGATGCTGATCCTTGGGGCGAGGAGAGAAAACGCAAAGGGCATTGGCAGATTAAGTCATTTGATCAAGATACCGGACATTTTAGCGTTGGCGTTGTCCGTGGATAAAATAATGAAGTTGATAGGATCGAAATCATAATGTCCATTCTCGTATCAAAAAAAACACGCGTTATCTGCCAAGGCTTCACCGGCGAAGCAGGCACGTTTCATTCTCAATCTGCCATTGCTTACGGTACGCAGATGGTGGGCGGCGTTACCCCAGGTAAAGGCGGCACGAAACATCTCGGCTTGCCGGTGTTTGACACGGTTTATGCCGCGCGCGAAAAAACTGGCGCTGATGCTTCAGTGATTTATGTGCCGCCGCCATTCGCGGCTGATGCGATTATCGAAGCCATTGATGCTGAAGTACCTTTGATTGTGGCGATCACCGAAGGCATTCCGGTGCTTGATATGGTGCGGGTGAAGCGGGCTTTGTCTGGCTCAAAATCGCGCCTCATCGGGCCCAACTGCCCTGGCGTTTTAACCCCTGGCGAATGCAAGATCGGCATTATGCCGGGTAATATTTTCAAAAAAGGTTCAGTGGGCATTGTTTCACGCTCAGGCACTCTCACTTATGAAGCCGTGTTCCAGACCACCAATGCCGGATTGGGCCAGACCACGGCTGTGGGCATCGGCGGCGATCCCGTCAAAGGCACAGAATTTATCGATATTTTGGAAATGTTCCTCGCAGATCCAAAAACCAAATCGATCATCATGATCGGCGAAATTGGTGGCTCGGCCGAAGAAGAAGCAGCCGAGTTCTTGCGCAAGAACAAAGTGAAAAAGCCTATGGCAGGCTTTATCGCTGGTGTGACGGCTCCTCCGGGTCGTCGCATGGGCCATGCGGGAGCAATTATCTCAGGCGGTAAGGGCGATGCGGGTTCCAAGGTTGAGGCCATGAAGCGGGCCGGGATTGCGATTTCCAATTCTCCGGCGGCTTTGGGCGAAACTTTGCTGAAGAAACTAAAAAAACAAAAGTGAATGGATTGTTAGCCAATTCACGCCTATATAGATGATGCCGAGGGGTTTTAGCCCCAAAGCGGACAAACATTTGGTTTACACGGGCGATTGTGCCTGACCGGCAAGCTGGCGATTGTGCCAGAGGCTGGAGCTGAACGATGGTGAGAAGATGAATAAGACTGATCTTACGGCTGCATTTGAGCAGTCGTCTTTCCTTTATGGCGGCAATGCCCGCTATGTTGAAGACCTTTACAGCACATTCAAGCAGAACCCAGCCGCAGTGGACGCCCACTGGCGGCAATTTTTTTCTGAGCTTGAGAATGGTGCCGTGCCGCATCAGCCAAGCTGGGCCAAGAAGAATTGGCCGCCCGTTGCTGATGATGAGCTAACCGCTGCTCTTGATGGCGATTGGACGGCTTATAACAAAGCCCATGCGCCGCCACAGCCCAAGGGCGCTAAACCTGTTGCGCCTGCCCCCGCACCCTCGGCTGAGCCCGTGCCTGCAGTTTCGGCTGATGAAGTGAAGCGTGCTGCGTTAGATTCCCTTCGCGCTTTGATGTTGATCCGCGCGTACCGGATGCGTGGGCATTTATCCGCCGATCTGGATCCACTGCGATTGAAGCCACCAGCACAGCACCCAGAGCTTGATCCAGCCACATATGGTTTCAACGAAGCCGATTATGACCGCCCGATTTATATCGATAATGTTTTGGGTTTGGAACGTGCAACTATCCGTCAGATTGTTGATGTGCTGCGCAAGACCTATTGCGGCACGTTGGGCGTGGAATTTCTCCACATCACCGACCCTAAACAGAAGTCTTGGATTCAGCAGCGCATTGAAGGTGAGCACAAAGAAATTTCCTTCACCAAGGAAGGCAAGAAAGCCATTCTCAATAAACTGATTGAGGCCGAAGGCTTTGAACAATTCTGCAATGTAAAATTCACCGGCACCAAGCGCTTCGGCCTTGACGGTGGTGAATCGATGATCCCGGCGCTTGAACAAATTATGAAGCGCGGCGGCCAGTTGGGCCTCAAAGAAATCGTTCTGGGCATGGCGCACCGTGGCCGCCTCAATGTTCTTGCCAATGTGATGTCGAAGCCATTCTCAGCCATCTTCCATGAATTTCAAGGTGGTTCATCCACGCCTGATGAAGTGGAAGGTTCAGGCGATGTGAAATATCATTTAGGCTCTTCATCTGACCGTGTGTTTGACGGCAACCCCGTGCATTTGTCGCTCACCGCCAATCCATCACATTTAGAAATTGTTGATCCGGTCGTGTTGGGCAAGGCCCGCGCCAAGCAAGATCAGCGTGGCGACAAGGAGCGGATTTCAGTTTTGCCTTTATTGATCCATGGTGATGCGGCATTTGCAGGCCAAGGTGTTATTGCTGAATGCTTAGGGCTTTCCGGATTGAAGGGCCATCGTTCCGGCGGTTCCATCCATTTTATCATCAACAATCAGATTGGCTTTACGACTTCGCCTATTTGGTCCCGTTCATCGCCATATCCATCTGACGTCGCCAAGATGATTGAGGCGCCAATTTTTCACGTGAATGGCGATGATCCTGAGGCGGTGGTTTTTGCCGCGAAGGTGGCCATTGAATTCCGCCAAGAGTTTAAGAAGCCCGTGGTGATTGATATGTTCTGCTATCGCCGCTTTGGCCATAACGAAACCGATGAGCCGAGCTTTACCCAACCGCTGATGTACAAAAGCATTGCGGGTCATAGCACTGTCACCAAACTTTATTCACAGCGCCTTGAAGCTGAGGGCGTTTTGGTGGCCGGCGAATTTGATAGCATGAAGGCCGAATATCGCAGCCGTTTGGAAGATGCGATGGGTGTTGCAACTGATTATAGATCCAACAAGGCCGATTGGTTGGATGGCAAATGGGCGGGCATGAAAACTGCCTCATCACAAGATGATGCGCGGCGCGGCACCACCGGCATTGATGTCGAAGAGCTTAAGGCCATTGGCATGAAGCTGACAAAATTGCCGAAAACCTTCACGCCGCATAAAACTTTGCAGCGCGTTCTTGATGCACGTCGCAAAATGATCGAAGACGACGCAGGCCTTGATTGGTCGATGGGTGAAGCTTTGGCATTTGGCACATTGCTCAAGGAAGGCTTTAAGATCCGCCTTTCGGGCCAAGATGTGCAGCGTGGCACTTTCTCGCAACGTCATGCCGTGGTGATCGATCAGGTCAACGAAAAACGCTACACGCCGCTCAATCATTTGATGAAAGAGCAGTCGACCAAAATTGAAGTGATCAATTCCATGCTCTCGGAAGAAGCCGTGCTTGGTTTTGAGTATGGCTACTCGATGGCTGAGCCCAATGCGCTCACTTTGTGGGAAGCGCAGTTTGGCGATTTTGCCAATGGCGCACAAACTATAATTGATGAATTTATTTCTGCCGGCGAAACCAAATGGCAGCGTATGAGTGGTATTGTTCTGTTATTGCCACATGGCTATGAAGGGCAAGGGCCTGACCACTCCAGTGCACGTTTGGAACGGTTCTTACAGCTTTGCGCTGAGAATAATATAACCGTGGCTAATTGCACCACACCTGCTAATTTTTTTCA